>JBBRSX010000104.1:0-22496 GCA_038244925.1 Hyphomicrobiales bacterium
ACCCGCGCCCGCATCTATGGCGGCGACGGCGGCATGATCCTCGACAGCCGCAATCTCTATGGCCGCGGCGACGTGCTGCGTTTCGAACTGCCGCCGCCGACACTGGAAAAGCCTGGGTTTGTCGAGCGCGCCACGATCGCGACCCGGACCTGGCTCAATCGCGGCGACCTGCCGCTCTACCGCGAACTCGGACCTGAGAACGGCAAGGGCTATCAGGAAGTCGTGCAGGCGCTCGACGGCATCAAGACCAGCATGGTGCGCGTCAACGACCGCGGCGAGGTGATCGTCTCGGTCGCGGTGCCGGTGCAGCGGTTCCGCGCCGTGCATGGCGCCCTGATGCTGTCGACACAGGGCGACGACATCGACCAGATGGTGACCGCCGAGCGGCTGGCGATTTTGAAAGTCGGCGGCGTCGCCTCCGCGGTCATGATCGTGCTGTCGTTGCTGCTGGCGAGCACCATCGCAGGACCCGTGCGACGGCTCGCGGACGGCGCCGAGCGCGTCCGCCGCCGCATCCAGACCCGCGTCGAGATTCCCGATTTCACCCGCCGCCGCGACGAGATCGGCCATCTTTCCGGTGCGCTGCGCGACATGACCAATGCACTCTACAGCCGGATCGAGGCGATCGAGATGTTCGCCGCCGACGTCGCCCACGAACTGAAGAACCCGCTGACCTCGCTGCGGTCAGCGGTCGAGACGCTGCCGCTGGCGCGCAACGAAACCAGCCGCGCGCGGCTGCTTGAAGTGATCGAGCACGACGTCAGGCGGCTCGACCGCCTGATCTCGGATATCTCCGACGCCAGCCGCCTCGACGCCGAATTGCAGCGGCAGGACATGGCGCCGGTCAATCTGCGCCGGCTGCTGAACACGCTGACATCGGTCGCCAATGAAACCAGGCTCGGCCACGACGTAGGCGTCGAGGTTCGCTTCGAAGGCCGCGGTTCGAACGACACGTTCTCGGTGCCCGGCCACGATTCACGGCTCGGACAGGTGGTCTCGAACCTGCTGTCCAATGCGCAGTCGTTCTCCGCCGCCGGCGGCAGGGTGCGCATCATTTGCCGCCGCGTGCGCTCGGAAATCGAAATCATGATCGACGACGACGGCCCTGGCATCGGCGAGGATGCCTTGGAGCGCATCTTCGAGCGCTTCTATACCGACCGGCCGCATCAGGGCTTTGGCCAGAACTCCGGACTGGGGCTGTCGATCTCCAAGCAGATCATCGAGGCGCATGGCGGACGGATCTGGGCCGAGAACCGGCCTGGGCCGGCCGATGCCGACGGTCAGCCGACGTCGGCAGGCGCGCGTTTCGTGGTCCGGCTGCCGGCACCATGACATCGGCCCCCAGCGTCCACGCCTCCGCCGTGCTGATCGGCGGTCATGCGGTGCTGATCCGCGGTCCCTCGGGCGCCGGCAAGTCGCGGCTGGCCTTCGACTTGATCCTGGCCGGGCGCGCGGGACAGCTCCCGCCGGCCATTTTGGTAGGCGATGACCGTGTCCATCTCGACACAGTCGCCGGACAATTGTGGGTTCGACCGGCACCGGAACTGGCCGGTCTGATCGAGATCAGAGGGCTCGGAATCCGCCGCTGCGACTTCATGTCCGAGGCCGTGGTCCGCCTGGTGGTCGATCTGGCCGCCGCGGATGCGGAGCGGCTGCCGGCGCCCGAAGCACTCTCAATACGCCTAAATGGTGTTTCCGTACCGCGAATCCCCGTTCCCGTGGGTTACCTACCCCTGCCACTGGTTGTCGCTGCGCTGACGACAACTGAGAGTTCATCTTCCGGTAACCAATCGGCCGATTGTGTGAAGGACTTTGGTAACCATATAAGCCCCACTATCGCCACCGAATAAGGCCGGCACACACTCCCACCTCTTCCGCCAAATCCGGGAGAATAGCCAAGATGCCCTCTTGCGCGGGGCCTCTGGATGGTCAAAGTGGCGCGTTCGTGCGGTGCACCAAAAAGCACCCACGAGGAGTTTCCGATGATTGGTCTAGTGCTTGTGACCCATGGGCGCCTTGCCGACGAGTTCAGGGCGGCGCTCGAACATGTCATGGGTCCACAGAAACAAATTGAAGCCATCACGATTGGAGCCGAAGACGACTCCGATTTGTGTCGAAGTGACATCATCGAGGCGGTCAACCGCGTCGACAGTGGTGACGGCGTAGCTATCCTCACCGACATGTTCGGCGGCACGCCCTCGAACCTCGCCATCTCCTGCATGAGCCGCCCGAAGGTAGAAGTGCTCGCAGGCATCAATCTTCCCATGCTGGTCAAGCTCGCCAAGGTTCGCGAAGAGCGCTCCCTGCCCGACGCCATCGCGATGGCCCAGGAAGCCGGCCGCAAATACGTCACCATCGCCAGCCGCGTCCTCGCCGGCAAATGAGCGACGACGCCGAGCCCGAAAAGGAAATCGGGCTGAGCGTGCCGGACGGCGCCGTTTCGCGCGAACTTCTCATCATCAACAAACGCGGCCTGCACGCGCGGGCCTCGGCGAAATTCGTCCAGATGGTCGAGCGCTTCAACGCCGAGGTGTTCGTCACGCGCGGCAACGAGACCGTCGGCGGCAACTCGATCATGGGATTGATGATGCTGGCGGCGGGACCCGGCACCACCGTGAAGGTCGCAGCTGTTGGCCCTGACGCCCAGGTCGCGGTCGATGCGCTCGCCGCGCTGATCGCCGACAAGTTCAACGAAGAAGGCGTTTGAGCCGCTTCGACGGACCGGGGCGTCGTATTCAGTGCTTAACTGGCATCCCAGGAATAAGCACGCTTGCGCTTATTCCGAAGGAGCACGAAGCGCGTCTCGAAGGACGACAGCCCCAGCGCCACGACTCATCCTTCGAGGCTCGCCCAGCGGCGCAAGTGCGCCGCAAGGCTCGCACCTCAGGATGACGAATAGAGTTCCGCCTTCAAAATGGATTGGTGACAATCCCGCCATCGACGCGGAGCGCGGCGCCGTTGGTGGCGCTGGAGGCTTTCGAGCAGACGTAGCAGATCAGGTTGGCGACTTCCTCCGGCGTGGCGTAGCGCTGCAGCAGCGAGGCCGGCCGGCGCTCGGTGAACATCCGCGAGGTGAGGTCGTCGACGGTGGTGCCCGCCGCTTTGGCGCGTGCGGCCAGCCGCACCGGCGCCATCTCGACCCAGGTCGGACCCGGCATCACCGAATTGACGGTGACGTTGGTTCCCTTGGTCATTTCGGCCGCGCCGCGCGCAATCACGAGCTGGGCGGATTTCGAGAAACCGTAATGCACCATCTCCTTGGGGATGTAGACGCCGGACTCGCTGGAGACGAACACGACGCGGCCCCAGTCCTTGTGATCAAGCATTCGCTTCAGGTAATGCCGCGTCAGCCGCACCCCGCTCATGACGTTGACTTCGAACATCCGCGACCAGTCGGCATCCGCGATATCGAAAAAGCCCTTCGGCTCGTAGATGCCGAGATTGTTGACGAGGATATCGACGTCAGGAAATTTCGCCAGCAGCGCATCGCAGCCTTGTGAGCCGCCGAGATCGAATGCCGCCGCATGCACCCTGGCGGAGGGCGCGGCCTCTCTCACTTTTGCCATCGCTTCCGCGACGGCCGCATGCTCGCGTCCGTTGACGATGACCTCCGCGCCCATTTGCGCCAGACCGATGGCGGAAGCGAGCCCGATGCCCCGCGTCGAGCCGGTGACGAGCGCCGTCTTGCCTGTCAGATCGAGATCCATGCGTTACTCCCCGAATTGATTTTGCTTCTACTTGGCCGGCGGCACGACGAAGATGTTCCACACTGTCGCCACGCCGGGAATACCGAGCGTGAACCGGCGCGTGGTGACCACCATCTGTTCGCCATTGGCGGCATGGAGCTTCATCCACGCCTCGCATTTTTCCAGCTTCCAGTCCCCGGCTTCGCAGATGCCGATGAAGCCGGAACGTTTGGCTTCATCCAGCGACGTCAGACCTGATGACCACGGCTCGTCCGGCGTCAGCGGCGCCGGATGATCCGGACTGTAGAAAGTCACGGCCTCGCCGGTATCGGTATAGGCCGCAACCACGGGCCAGTGCGAATGAAAGCGCGTGTGCCACACTTCGGTCAGTTCGCGCGCCAATTCGGAGCGCGCCCGGTAGGTCGCGCCTTCATTGCGCTTTTGGCCCAGCTCATAGGCGACGATTTTGGGCGAGGCCAAAAGCACGACCACCGAAATCACCAGCCAGGTCGCCGTCAGGTTCAACAGCGCGATCCGCCGAACCCGCAGCAAAGGGATCGCGACCAGCGCGAGCGGCACCAGAAAGAACAGCGGGATGCCCCAGTCGGTCTTGATGTAGACATGGAACAGCATCGCACCGAGCGGCGGCCCAATCGCGACGATCGCCTGGACGATCCAGACGTTGAGCGCCTGCGAAAGGTTGACGCCGGAATTTTCGCCGCGCGACCAGAAACGAAAGAGCTTCCAGTGCCGCGGCGGCCACGCCAGCGCGACCGCCGCAAGCACCGCCGGCAACGCCAGCAGCGCGAAATTATGACCGAGATATCCGAGCGCGAGATCGACAAGCTGGGCGCGGTCGGTGAGGTTATAGGTATCGCCGGCATAGGTGAGCGCGACGAAATTCACCTGCTTCAACCACAGCAGATGCGGGATCATCGCCACCACGAGCGTGACGATCGCGACCCACGGCGCCGGCGACCGCAGGAACTGCAGGCGTGCCGGATGCAGCAGCGCGGCCAGGCCGATGGCGCCGATCATGGTCAGCACCCAGTATTTGGTCATCAGCGCCAGCGCGCCGGCCAACCCGAGCCAGATGCCGGATTTCACGCTGCGTTTTTCGAACGCGTCGAGATAGGCCAGCATCAGCAGCGGCAGCGTCACGAGCTGCAGGATGTCGGGATTGTACTTGAAACCCTTGAAGTTGAAGATCGGGTAGAGCGCGAGCATCACCACGACCAGGAAGGCGCGGCGGCGATCGACCACGCGCAGCGCCAGCAGCCAGCAGATCACGAGGCCGCAACCCAGCGTCGCCATCGCCAGCGCATAGGTCGCCCAGTCGGTGACCGGAAAGACCATGAACCAGGCGCCGGCGACCCAGCCCGACAGCGGCGGGTGCTTGCCGTAACCGAGCAGGAATTTCTGGCCCCAGGCGAAGGCTTCCGCGACGTCCATGTGGATGTCCTGGCCGGTCTTCAGGTTGACCAGGATCAGCGTCCACAGCGCGGCATGGACGATGGCAAAGCCGATCACCAGCCGCAGGCCGGCTTTGGGGTCGCCGGCGCGCGAGGCCAGCCATGCCCCCAGCCGCCGGATCGAGGGAAGGCGCTTGCCGCGTGCGGCCGCGGGCAAAATGGATGCAGTCGACATGGTTTGCTGCGTAGCGCGTTTTTGGCCGCAGTGGAATCAACTAAGCGGGAAGAATCCCCCTTAAATTACAGCAATATGGTTGCCGCACCGGGGTGCGAATGCTATCCCGCGCCCCATGACAACCGCCCCTATTTCCAACATCCGCAATTTCTCCATCGTCGCCCATATCGACCATGGCAAATCGACGCTGGCCGACCGCCTGATCCAGATGACCGGCGGCCTGACCGATCGCGAAATGGCGGGCAAGGAACAGGTGCTCGATTCGATGGATATCGAGCGCGAGCGCGGTATCACCATCAAGGCGCAGACCGTCCGGCTGAACTATCACGCCAAGGACGGCAAGGATTACATCTTCAACCTGATGGACACGCCCGGCCACGTCGACTTCGCCTACGAAGTCTCGCGCTCGCTGGCGGCCTGTGAAGGTTCCTTGCTGGTGGTCGACGCCAGCCAGGGCGTCGAAGCCCAGACCCTCGCCAATGTCTATCACGCGCTCGACGCCGGCCACGATATCGTGCCGGTGCTCAACAAGATCGACCTGCCCGCGGCCGAACCCGACAAGATCAAGCAGCAGATCGAGGACGTGATCGGCATCGACGCGTCGGATGCCGTGATGATCTCGGCCAAGACAGGCCTCGGCGTTGCCGACGTGCTGGAAGCCATCGTCACCCGGCTGCCGCCGCCCAAGGGCGATCGCAGCGCGACGCTGAAGGCGCTGCTGGTCGACAGCTGGTACGACGTCTATCTCGGCGTCGTCGTCCTCATTCGCGTCGTTGACGGCGTGATGAAGAAGGGCAGCCGCATCCGCATGATGGGCACCAACGCCGCTTACGACATCGAGCGCGTCGGTTTCTTCACCCCGAAGATGACGCAGGTCGACGAACTCGGCCCCGGCGAGATCGGCTTCATTACCGCGGCGATCAAGGAAGTCGCCGACACCCGCGTGGGCGACACCATCACCGACGACCGCAAGCCGGTCACCGAGATGCTGCCGGGCTTCAAGCCGGCCATTCCCGTGGTGTTCTGCGGCCTGTTCCCGGTCGATGCCGACGATTTCGAAACGCTGCGCGCGGCGATGGGCAAACTGCGGCTCAACGACGCGAGTTTTTCGTTCGAGATGGAAACTTCGGCAGCCCTCGGCTTCGGCTTCCGCTGCGGCTTCCTCGGGCTGTTGCATCTGGAGATCATCCAGGAGCGGCTGTCGCGCGAGTTCGATCTCAATCTGATCGCGACCGCACCGAGCGTCATTTACAAAATGCATCTGACCGACGGTCAGGAGATCGAGATCCACAATCCCGTCGACATGCCCGACGTGGTCAAGATCGCCGAGATCCACGAGCCGTGGATCGAGGCCACCATCCTGACGCCCGACGAATATCTCGGCAGTGTCTTGAAATTGTGCCAGGACCGCCGCGGTTCGCAGAAAGAACTGACCTATATCGGCTCGCGCGCGATGGTGAAGTACGATCTGCCGCTCAACGAGGTCGTGTTCGACTTCTATGATCGCCTGAAATCGGTGTCGAAGGGTTACGCCTCGTTCGACTATCACCTGACCGACTACAAGGTGGCGGATCTCGTCAAGATGCAGATCCTCGTCAATAACGAGCCGGTCGACGCGCTGTCGATGCTGGTGCACCGGACCCGCGCCGAAGGCCGCGGCCGCGCCATGGTCGAGAAGATGAAGGAACTGATCCCGCCGCACATGTTCCAGATCCCGATCCAGGCCGCGATCGGCGGCAAGATCATCGCCCGCGAAACCGTCCGAGCGCTGCGCAAGGACGTCACCGCAAAGTGCTACGGCGGCGACATCACCCGCAAACGCAAACTTCTGGAGAAGCAGAAGGAAGGCAAGAAAAAGATGCGGCAGTTCGGCAAGGTCGACATCCCGCAGGAAGCGTTCATTGCCGCGCTGAAGGTGGATAGCTGAGACGGCTGCTCAAGCCGCCGGAACATGGCTCAAGGGGTCTGGCCTGACGTACCAAGGCCGGAATACAAAAATATCGAAAACAACCCCATGCAAAGTAGCCGGTGGCGGGCTGACGCGCGGTATCTGATCTTATAAAATTTCGCATGACACGTCGGGCAAATCAGCGGCATGATGCCATCATTGCAGTTCCTGCGATAAGTGGCTCTTGCAATCCATTGAAGCAGCCGTAATCGACCGTTCTCCATTGGGCGTGCGGGAGTTCAATACATCGCATAGCCTCGGAATCGCGGGTGATCTTGCTCTCTGGATGCGGATAGGCCACGATCCCTCCCGCTCAGACCAAGAAGCAAAAACAGCGGGGAGTCGCATGAGCAAATCCCGAAATTTCGATTACGGCTGGGTCGTGGTCGGTGCCGGCGCGATGATGACCTGCGTCGGTTTTGGCGCGATGCTGTCGCTGGCGGTGTTCCTGCAGCCGATTTCGGAGGCAATGGGCTGGTCGCGCAGCGGCGTTTCGGCGGCGGCGACGATCGATTTCCTCTGCATGGGGCTGGCGGCGTTCTTCTGGGGAGCATTGTCGGACCGGTTCGGCACCCGCATCGTCGTGCTCGCCGGCGCGCTGATTATGGGAACCGGGCTGGTCGCGGCGAGTCAGGCCCAAACGCTGTGGCAATTCCAGCTTTCATTCGGCGTGCTGATCGGGATCGCGGCCGGGAGTTTTTACGCACCGATGGTCGCGGTGGCGAGCGCGTGGATCGAGCGGCACCGCAGCCTCGCGGTGGCGCTGGTCTCGGCCGGCATGGGCGTGGCGCCGCTGACGGTGGCGCCTTCCGCCAGCTATCTGATCACGACCTATGACTGGCGCACGGCGATGCTGGTGATCGGTATCGCGGCATGGGCGCTGTTGATTCCGGCGGCACTGTTGGTGCGCCCGGCGCCGCCAGCCGCAGCGCCGGCGATGACGGGTGGAGCGACCGTGCCGGAGACGCAATGGACCGTAGCGCAGGCAATACGCACGCCTCAGTTCATCACGCTCGCGCTGGCCCATTTCGCCTGCTGCGCGGCGCATTCCGGACCGATCTTCCACATGGTCTCTTACGCCATGGTTTGCGGCATCGCGCCGCTGACCGCGGTCACCGTCTACAGCCTCGCCGGCTTCTCCGGACTTGGCGGCCGCCTGCTGCTCGGCACCATGGCGGACCGCATCGGCGCCAAGCCGGTGCTGGTCGGCGGGCTATTGGTGCAGGCGCTGGCGATCGCAACTTATCTGGCGGTCGGCCAGCTCGGCGAGTTCTATGCGCTCTCGGTGGTGTTCGGCATCGCCTATGGCGGCGTGATGCCGCTTTATGCGGTGCTGGTGCGCGAATATTTCGGCGCCCGCATCATGGGAACCCTGTTCGGTGCCGTCTCCGCCTTTGCCAGCCTCGGCATGGCGCTGGGGCCGCTGGCCGGCGGATGGGTGTTCGACACCTACCACGGCTATTGGTGGCTCCATGTCGGCTCCTTCGGCATCGGCTTGACCGCAGTCGCGGTGGCGCTGGCATTTCCGTCTGAAAAGCGGCCACCGCAGCCCTCACTCGATCTGGGGCGTGCCACGGCTTGAATCCGGAACCCTGCCAGCCTTGATCGTGCGCGGCGGATGGGCCACCATCATACCGGCGCCAAAAACAAGAGACTGCGAGGAAGCGCATGAACAAGCATCCCGGCGTTGATCTGGTCGAGCGCGCGCGAGCGCTGCAGCCCCTGATCGCTGATAACGCCGACGAGATCGAGCGAACGCGGCGCCTGACACCGGCTGTGACATCGGCCCTGATCGAGAACGGGCTCTATCGTTCGCTGTTGCCGCAGAGCCTCGGCGGCAATGAAGCGCCGCTCGAAACCTTCATGCAGATGCAGGAGGAAATCGCCAAGGCCGACGCCTCGACCGCGTGGTGCCTCGGTCAGTGCAGCGTCTGCGCCATGACGGCGGCCTATCTCGACCCCGATGCCGCCAACGAGATTTTCAACACGGCCCCCGGTATTCTCGCCTGGGGCGCCATCGCGCACGAGGTGCAGGCGGTTCCCGGCGGCTACAAGGCCAGCGCGCGCTGGGAATTTGCGTCGGGATCGCGGCAGGCAAGCTGGCTCGGATCCCATGTCCGCGTCGTCGAGGCCGACGGCACCCCGCGGCGCAAGAAGGACGGTTCGCCTGAAATTCGCACCATTCTGTTCCCGGTCACGAATGCGACGATGTACGACGTCTGGGACGTCATCGGCCTGCGCGGCACCGGCACCGATTCCTATTCGGTCGACAATCTCTTCATCCCGGAAAAGTTCGCCGCCCTGCGCGACGACCCGGCGGCCCTGCGTGAGAACGGCCCGCTCTACAAAATGACCACCAACATGGTGTTCAGCATGGGCTTTGGCGCCACCTCGCTCGGCGTCGCCCGCGCGACGCTGGATGCGGCCACCGATCTGGCCCGCGGCAAGACGCCGCAAGGGCAGAAGGCGATGCGCGACAACAATGCCGTGCAGGGCCTGATCGGCCGCACCGAGGCGACGCTGCGCGCCGCGCGCGCCTATCTCTACACCACCGCGGCCGAAGTCTGGCGGGATCTCGCGCGCGGCGAACCGCTGACCGAACAGCATCGCATCGCGCTTCGCATCGCCGCGACCTGGACCATTCATCAATCGGCCGCCGTGGTCGACACCGCCTATCACATGGCCGGCGCCACCGCGGTATTCGCCTCCAACAAGTTCGAACGACGGTTTCGCGACATGCACGCCATCGCCCAGCAGATCCAGGCACGCGACACCCATTACGAGGATGCCGGCAAGGCCATCCTTTCGTCCAACCTCGGAACTCCGCCGACGACGCGGTAACCGGTTCCGGCTGCAGCGTTTTTTGAGGGCTTACCGTAATTTTACGGACCTGCCGTCAACCCCTCTTGTTAAACAGTTTATGGAAAACCTAGACGGAATCCTGCCTCGTGGAGCTTCCGTCTTTTCATGTTCAAAATTCGATCGATCGCGGCGCGCCTGATCCTCGCCATTTCGCTGACGGTTGCGGCCGCCTGCGCCATCCTCGGAACCTTCTCCATCGTGCAGCAGCGCGCATTGACGCAGCTGGCGCTCGATCAGCAGCTCAAGCTGCAATATGACAGCGTGATCGCCGCCGTCGACTATGAAGGGCGCGCGGCGCTCGCCGTCAGTTCCGTGATCGCAGCACTTCCGCCGGTCGTCGAGGCCCTCGCCAAGGAGGACCGTGACGGGCTGGCAGCGCTGCTTGGCGGCGCCATGAAGGCCCTGACGGCTCAAGGCATTCCGCTGACCACCTTCCAGAAGGCGCCAGGCGTCGTGATCTACCGCGTTCACGCGCCGAAGATTTTTGGCGACGACATCTCGGGACGCCGCACCACCGTGGCGGAGGCAATCAAGACCGGCAAACAAATCGTCGGCGTCGAACCCGGCCGCGAGGCGCTCAGCATTTTCGGCATGACGCCGATCGTGCGCGACGGCAAGACTCTCGCCAACGTCGACGTTGGCGCTGCCTTCGGCAAGGAATTCGTCGATCGCGCCAAAAAGCGCTTCGGCATCGACCTCGCGGTGCATTCGTTCGACGGCAAGGAATTCAAAAAACTCTCTTCGACCTTCGGCGACGGCGTGGTCGCGACCCCCGACGAACTCAAGGCGGTCATGAATGGCCGGGCGCTGCGCCGTGACGCCACGCTTGGCGGCCATCCCGCCGCCCTCTATCTCGGGCAGATCAGGAATTACGCCGGGCAGCCGGTCGGAATTCTCGAGGTCATCAAGGACACCACCGAATACGAGGCGGCGGCGGCAACGTCGCAACGCAACCTCATTCTCGGTACCGTCGCCATCCTCGCGGCGGCCATCGTGCTGGCGTTCCTGCTCGGCCGCGGCCTGTCACGGCCGCTCGCCGCCATCACCGCCGTCATGAACCGCCTTTCCAGTGGCGAGATCGACGTCACCATCCCCGGCCGCGAACGCCGCGACGAACTCGGCACCATGGCCGCGGCCGTCGACGTGTTCCGCCGCAGCATGATCGAGTCGCGCAGTATGCGCGAGGCGCAGGAAGCCACCAAGCAGCAGACCGAGCTGGAAAAGAAGGCCCTGCAGCGCCAGATGGCCGACCGCTTCGAAGCCGACGTCAAGAGCGTCGTCGCCGCGGTCGCCACGGCGACCACGGACATGCAGCGCGTGGCCGGCGAAATCACCCTTAGCGTCAGCGGCACCTCGGAACGGGCTGCGGCCGCCGCTGCGGCGTCCGAAGAGGCTTCCGCCAGCGTCAACACGGTTGCTGCCGCCACCGAGGAACTGGCTTCCTCCGTCGCCGAGATCGGCCGTCAGGTCACCCATTCGAGCCAGGTCGCCGAAAACGCCGTGCAAAAGGCCAGCCAAACCACCGAGATGGTTGCCAGCCTTGCTTCGGCCGCCGAAAAGATCGGCGACGTGCTGCGCCTGATCGGGGCCATCGCGAGCCAGACCAACCTGCTGGCGCTCAATGCGACCATCGAGGCCGCGCGTGCCGGCGATGCCGGCAGAGGCTTTGCCGTGGTCGCCTCCGAGGTCAAGAATCTCGCCAGCCAGACCGCGAAGGCAACCGAGGAAATCGCCGAACAGGTCGCCGCGATCCAGTCCGCGACCGGCGGCTGCGTCACCGCGATCGGCGGCATCAGCGACACCATCCGCGAGATTAGCGGCATCGCCACCACCATCGCCGCCGCCGTCGAACAACAGGATTCGGCGACGCGGGAAATTGCACGCAGCGTGCAGCAGGCGGCGACCGGCACCAGCGAAGTTTCGGTCAACGTCACCGGCGCCAGCCAGTCCGCCGACCAGTCGCGCGCGCTGGCCGACAACGTGCAGGCCGCCACCGGCCAGCTCGGCCGGCAGGCCGATGCGCTGCACGCCAGCGTTGACACCTTCCTTGCCGGCTTGCGCGACGCGGCATAGGCAGCGGTCGCGGCACTGCTTCCGTCCGTGCGGCGGATGCCCTACTCTGTCCGACGTAACTGAACGCCGGACAGACTGCGATGAGAACGCCGACCAAAAGAAAACCCGCAAGCGGCGGCGCGAAGCCGCGTGCGGGAAATTCAGCCGGCGCGGTGGACTCCGTATTCGCGGCGTATCCCCGGCCGATCAAAGCAAAATTGCTGGCGCTGCGCCGTTTGATCTTCGACACCGCAAAGGCCACCAAAGGCGTCGGCGCCGTCGAAGAGGCGCTGAAGTGGGGGCAACCGAGCTATCTCACCCCGGAGAGCAAGAGCGGCAGCACCATCCGGATCGATCAGGTGAAAGCCGAAGCCGGCCGCTACGCGGTCTACTTCCATTGCCAGACCAATCTGGTCGAGACGTTTCGCGAGCTCTATCCAAAACTGCGCTACGAAGGCAACCGCGCGATCCTGCTCGATGCCGGCGACGAGCTTCCCGAAGCCGAATTGCGCCACTGCGTGGGGCTGGCGCTGACGTATCATCTGCGGAAGCAGAAGGAAAAATGATCGTCATTCCGGGTCGATGCTGCGCATCGCCCCCGAATGACGACCTAACCTCACGCCACCAGCGCAGCCCCCTTGCCTGCCCCCTCGCCGCGCTGCGCTTTCAACAGGCTGACGATCTCGGCATTGGGCCGCGCGCGGCTGAACAGAAAGCCCTGGCCTTCGTGGCAGCCCTCGTTGCGCAGGCAGCTCAGTTCGGCTTCGGTCTCGACGCCTTCGGCCGTGATGGTGACACCGAGGCCCTTGCCGAGGCTGATGATCGAGCGGACGATCGCCTGCGCATCGGGATTGGCGCCAAGGTCGCGCACGAACGACTGGTCGATCTTGATCTTGTCGAACGGAAAGCTGCGCAGATAGCTCAGGCTGGAATAGCCGGTGCCGAAATCGTCCATCGAAATGCGGACGCCGAGCGAGCGCAGCGCATGCAGCGTCGCCAGCGTCTGGCTGCTCTTTTCCAGCAACAGCGTCTCGGTGATCTCGAGTTCCAGCCGCGTCGGCGGCAAGCCGGAATGCTTCAGCGTGTCCATCACCAGCGACAGCAGGTTGCCGACGCGGAACTGGAGCGGCGACAGGTTGACCGCAACGCGGACATCGTCGGGCCATTGCGCCGCATCCATGCAGGCGCGGCGCAGCATCAGCCCGCCGACGGCGTTGATCAGGCCGGTCTCCTCCGCCACCGGGATGAACTCGGCGGGCGAGATCATGCCGCGCTCGGGATGCGGCCAGCGCACCAGTGCCTCGCAGCCGGTGATGCGCCCGGTCGCCAGGTCGACCAGCGGCTGGTAATGCGGACGCAGCACATCGTTCTGGATCGCCTCGCGCAGGTCGCTCTCGATCTTGCGCCGGGTCTGGGCGCGCGCGTCCATTCCGGCTTCGAAGAAGCTGAACGTGCCGCGAAAATCCTTCTTGGCGCGCGACAGCGCCATGTCGGCATTCTTCAGCAGTCTGTCGGATTCGTCGCCGTCGCCGGGCGACACGGCGATACCGATGCTGGCGCCGATCACGACGGAATGACCGTCGAGCAGATAGGGATCGCTGATCGCTTCCAACAGGCGCCTCGCCAGCAACACGGCGTCCTCGGGGCGCGTCACGCCGCCCTGGACGATGGCGAATTCGTCGGAGTTGAGCCGGGCCAGCGTATCTTCCTCGCGCAGCGTCGACTTCAGCCGCTTGGCGACGCCGCGCAGCAGCTTGTCGCCGACGCCGTGGCCGAGCGTGTCATTGACCGCCTTGAAATTATCGAGGCCGAGCACCAGCACCGCCACCTTCTCGGCGCTGCGCCGCGTATGCATCAGGATGTCGTCCATCTGCTGGCGCAGCAGCGCGCGGTTCGGCAACCCGGTCAGTCCGTCATGCTGGGCCATGAAGGCCAGCCGCGCCTCGGCGCGCTTGCGTTCGGTGATGTCCATCAGCGCCAGCAGGACGGCCGGTTGATCGCCGTACACCAGCTGGCGCGAATAGATCGCCAGATCGATCAGGGCACCGTCGGCCCGGACATGCTTCCAGGTCCGCGCCGCCCGTTCGTCGCTGGAACGGTCGCCGGTCCAGGGCAATTCGGGATCGAACGCCTGCAGGCTGCGGATCGTCAGCCGTTCGAATTCGGCGCGGCTGTAGCCATAGTGCTCGATCGCGGCATCGTTGACGCCGAGAATGCGTTCGCCGTCCAGCGCACAGACGATCATCGGAACCGGATTGCTGTCGAACAGCAGGCGGAACGAAGCCTCGCGCTGCTTCAGTTCGGTGATATCCACGCGCAGGCCGATGACGCCGCCGTCCTCGGTCAGCCGCTCGTCGATCAGGATGACGCGGCCGTCGGCCAGCGTCTGTTCGTGCCGTTCGCTGGGCTGGTAAAGTTTCCTGAGCCGCTCGGCGATCCATTCCTGCTCGCGGCCGATCGCCTCCGGGTAGTCGCCGCGTTCGACGCCGACACGAATGGTGTCTTCCAGCCGCGCGCCCGGCTTGAACTGATCCGAACTGCGGTTGTAGATCTCCGCGTATTTCTTGTTCCAGAGAATGTAGCGGCCGTCGGCGTCGAGAAACACGATGCCCTGCGGCAGGATGTCGATCGCCTCACGCAACCGCTCATGCGATTTGCGTGCACCGGCAATCGCGGCCTCGACCTCGGCGCGTTTGCGCGCAATCTCGCCCGCAACGTGGCGGCGGCTTCCGGAAAGCTTCGATGCGGGTTTTTCCGGCCGGCCGAAAACGCGGATCCGCGTCGGCTGTTTCGGCCTCTTGGCTGTTTTTGGCTTCGTGTTCGGCATCGCAACGCCCCACCGTATCCTGCGTGCCCCGTTCTCCGATAAGTATCTGAAAAAATAGTATCTATTGCCGATCCGCGCAGGCCGGGCCGTCGTTCCGGCTGCCTGCTAAAAAGGCGAACTCGCGCAACGCGTGTGTTGCCGCACGTGGCGACCGCAACTACACATGGCAAAATTGCCGGTCACTGACGACGGTAACGCAATCCGCCTGCCGAATGCACAACGAATGCGCGAAACGCGCGGATGCGCATGAATATTCGCCAATGATCGACAGGGTTATCGAACGGTTAAGGACCGCCATCCTGCGCGCGTATCTAGGTCAACGCAGCGGCAGCAACCTTTGCTTCCGGTACCACGTCATGATCGTAGAGCCGTTTGCGGAACGTCGCATGCGCGCTGATCTCGGCGTCACGGACGCCGAGATCAGCGTAGGAAGAATCGTATCGCATGCCGTTCTCGCGCGCGCCGCGCTGGACGGAGGCGACCCGTTCACGTCGCAGCCGCTCATATGCAAGCAGCGCGGCCGGCACATGGGCGCAGTCCGCATGTGCCAGAATGGTCGCCAGCGCCATGCCGTCTTCGATGGACTGGTTGGCACCCTGGCCGAGATGCGGCAGCATCGGGTGCGCCGCATCTCCGAGCAGCGTCAACCGGCCACGCGTCCAGTTTGGCAGCGGCTCGCGGTCGTACAACGCCCAACGAAACGTCTGTTGAACCTGGCCCAACAATGTCCCGATGCGCGGATCCCAGCCATCGAACTCACGGCGAAGCACGTCCGGATCGCCGGGCGCCGACCATGACTCCTTCATTTCCGCGTCCGCCGGGACAAAGCCGACATAGTTGATGAGTTCACCTGATCGCACCGGAAAGGTGAGGAAATGTTTTGCCTTGCCGAGCCACATCAGCCAGCGATCGTTCGGCCAGTGCGGAATAGCCTGATGCGGCAGTACGCCACGATAGGCTACCGAGCCATGGAAGACCGGGCGCGAAGGCGGCGCGGCATAGTGCCGGAGTTCGGAATGAATGCCGTCCGCCGCAATGACGAGGTCGCCTTCGGCGGTGGCGCCGTTGGCGAATGACACGAGTGCTGCGTCGCCAGCCTGTTCAAAGCCAACGCCGCGATGCCCGGTGCGAACCACGCCCGGCGGCAAGGCGGCTGCCAGCATCTCGACCAGGTCGGCGCGGTGCATGCCGAAGGTGGCGTTCCAGCCCGATGAGTCCGTTACCTGAACCGGGGCAATGGGCGCACCGTCATGACGGAAATAGTGCGAACCGGTGCCTACCCTCGCACCACGCGTCTCCACCTGCGGTCCGAGGCCGATCCTCTGCAAATGCCGGACGCTGTTCGGCGTCAGGAAAACTCCCGCCCCGACTTCGCCGAGAGCTGGCGCCTGCTCATAGACGGAGACGTTGACGCCATGGGCGATCAGCGCGTTGGCGGCGAACAACCCGCCAATTCCGCCGCCGACGACAATCACCTCGAGCCGCTTGCCCTGCATCGTCTCATTCCCGGTTCCGGAGGCGGCGCCAAAAAACTTTCAGAAGCCGCCCGTTTCAAGCTATCCTCCCTCGCCGGAAACACCAAGCCGCCGTTGCCTGCACGCAGGAGCCGGCGGAAACGCCGGCGGCGGGAGGTAGCTCGAATGCACGGGCCCAGGCAGATCGCCGGCTGCAATCTGGCAGCGTTGACGCTGCTTCTGGCCGTGTCGCTGCACTCGCATGCACTCGCCGGCGACTATCCGGACCACACCGTGAAAATTGTCGTGCCGTTCCCGGCCGGAGGAACGGCCGATGCCCTCCCCCGAATTATCGCGGATTGGCTTTCGCGCAAGTGGAACCAGCCGGTCGTCATCGAAAACCGCACAGGTGCGGCTGGAAACATCGGTTCTGAACAAGTCTACCATTCGGCTCCGGATGGCTACACCCTGCTTTCGTCACCGCCGCCGCCGCTTGTGATCAATCACAACCTGTACCCGAAGCTCGGCTTCGATCCGACGAAGTTCGAGCCGATCATCGTGATGGCCCAGGTGCCCAACGCGCTGATCGTCAACCCGGACAGCGTCAAGGCATCGAGCGTGCCCGAGTTGATCGAGTATCTGAAGAACCATTCCGACAAGATCATCGGCGCCACGCAAGGCAACGGAACGACCTCACACCTGACGTCGGAGCTGTTTCAGATGATGGCCGGGGTAAAGTTGCGGCACATTCCCTACCGCGGCTCGGCGCCGGCGCTGCAGGGCCTTCTCGCCGGCGACGTCGACGTGATGTTCGACAATCTCGGTGTCTCGCTGCCGCTGGTTCAGGCCGGAAAGCTGAAATTGCTCGCGGTCGCCTCGCCCAACCGCTTGCCGGCCTTGCCCGACGTACCGACGATCGCCGAAACGCTTCCAGGTTTCGAAGCTGTCGCCTGGTACGGGATCGTGGCGCCACCGAAAACTCCAAAAGGCATCACCGAGAAGATCAATGCCGATGTGAACGAGGCGCTGCGTCAGCCCGAGGTGCGGGATCATCTGCGAAAATTGTCCGCCGGCGTTTTCGGGGGCTCGGTCGACAAGACGTCCGCCTATTTGCGCGAGGAGATCGACAGATGGGACGCGGTGATCAAGTCGGCCAAAATTGAGCTGCCGTAAGGCCGTCACAGCCTCGCATGTCCTGGCTGATCTCGATCCGGGTGCTGCGCGGGCCATTGCGCTGTACCAGCGCGAACAGCGCCGACGCAGGCGACGGGTGCAACCTGACGCAGCCATCCGAAGCGAGACCGCCGAGCCGGGAAATGTCGTTGGTGCCGTGAATGGCAAAGCCGTAGTAGAAGAAAATCGAATGCGGCATCGGCGAGTTGTAATATTTGCGCGAGAAGTGCATCCGCGCCATCGATTGCGGATGGAACACACTGCTCGGCGTGCCGTAGCCGCCGCGGCCGGTCGAGACCGGCCAGTTATAGCGCGTCGCGCCGTCCATGCTGACCGCCATGCGTTGCGATGACTTGTCGATCTGCACGAAGACGTCGGCATGCGCCGGTGTCCACGGCGACATGACGAGCGCCGCCGCGGCGATCAGGCCCTTGCCCCAGCTAAATTTGCCCCAACTAAATTTCATGACGATGCCCTGCCGCTCATTTTAATGGCCGCATGGTGTGGTTTGACGGTGCGCCTTGTAAAAGGCAGGTGACCGTTCCGGCACGGGCAAGCCGGGTAAATCTCAACTCCGGGGGCGACGTCATGACCGGGAAATCAACTGATTGCGATTGTGGCACTTGTCCCCGCCTCGGCAATTCCATCCCAGGCTCGATCGGATAGAATGATCCGATGACCCGCCGCCTGATTCTGATCCCGCTCCTGATCGCCATCGCCGCCGCCAGTGCCGCTCCCGCATCGGCGCAGGACAAGGGCGCCGTCGACGCCAAACCGCTGCCGCCGCTGGCCAACCCGAACGATCCCAAAATCGGCGCCAAGGAATTGTTCGGCCGCAAGGTGCTGCCGGCGGCGATGCCGACGCACGTATTCGGCTTTTACGCCCATGGCTGTATCGCCGGCGCGGAAGCGCTGCCGATCAACGGCGACACCTGGCAGGTGATGCGGCTGTCGCGCAATCGCTACTTTGCGCATCCCGACATGGTCGCGCTGCTGAAGCGGCTTTCCGCGAAGGCGCACAAGGATGCCGGCTGGCCCGGGATCCTGGTCGGCGACATGTCGCAGCCGCGCGGCGGGCCGATGTTCACGGGACACGCCAGCCATCAAGTCGGTTTGGACGCCGACATCTGGCTGACGCCGATGCCGAAGCGGATATTGTCGCGCAACGAGCGCGAGGAAATGTCGGCGGTGATGATGGTGCGCCACGACCGGCTCGATATCGACACCAGGGTATTTACCCCGGGTCATCTGGCTGTCATCCGCGACGCCGCGCTGGAGCCGACGGTGCAGCGCATCTTCGTCAATGCCGCGATCAAGAAGGCGCTGTGCCGCGAGGCCAAGGGCGACCGGCACTGGCTCTCCAAGGTGCGGCCGATGTACGGCCACGACTATCATTTCCATGTCCGCATCAAATGCCCGCCCGGCAGCGGCGAATGCGAGAGCCAGCCCGATCCGGCGGAGAGCGAAGGCTGCAGCGCCGGCGATCTGGCGTTCTGGTTCAAGGATTCGACCCTTCATCCGAAACCGCCGAAAGTACCGCAGAAACCGCGCCCGCCGATGACGATGGCGGCGCTTCCACCCGCCTGCAAGGCAGTCCTGGCGGCGCCGGACGCGAAACAATAAAAGCCCGGCAAGGCTATCCGCGGTGGCTCGAAATGCGCTAGTATCAGGCATCGCAGCCCCGTAAGCCCGCGTCGCACTGGGGACGACGGTCCCGAACTCTCAATACATCAAATAGCCAGCAAGGCGCGGCATGACCGTGCGCGTTTGGCGTTGTGAGGACAGTCATGCGCATCAGTGCACGTAACCAGATCAAGGGCACCGTCGTCGAAGTCAAGAAGGGCGCGACCACCTCGCATGTCCGCGTCGATATCGGCAACAGATCATCACGTCCTCGATCACTAACGAAGCTGTCGATGAACTCGGCATCAAGGCCGGCGGCAAGGCCACTGTCGTGATCAAGGCCTCCGACGTCATGATCGCGGTGGACTGACATGCGCGCAGCCGTTCTCTTTGCACTGGCACTCATCAGCGCCGCCCCCGCCTGGGCGGCGGAAGTACCGAGCGGCTGCGACAAGTTCAAATGGCCGATCGAGCGCGAGCGCGCGCCCAAGGAGGGCACCTTCGCCGGTTTTGCCAGCATCAAGACGGCGCCCAAGGCCGGCCTTTATACGGTCAGCCTGTCCACGGGCGGCTGGGTCGATGTGGTGCAGGACAGCCATTTCCTGAAGCCAAAAGCCTTCAGTGGCGCCACCGACTGCGACGGCATCCGCAAGACCATGAAATACGAGCTGTCCGCGAGCCCGTTCGTGCTGCAGGTCAGCGGAACCAGGGACAATTCGATCTCGATCGCGGTCCTGCCGACCGAATAGGCCGCGGGGCCTGGGTCGAAGGGTCACTTTACCCGGACCGTCAGCCTGCTATTGTCCGGTCTTGGCGACAATCCGATTGGCCGTAAGCCATCGGATTTGCCGGAACAGCGCTTCCGCCTGTCGTTCCCTTGACCCAACCAACGCCTGATTGCGGCGCGCCACCGGCGCGGCTCGCGATCATGCACGGAGCGCTGCTATGTATCGTCTCACCGGAATTTTCGCCGCCTTCGTCATTCTGTTTGGCGCAGCGCACGCGCCAGCCACAGCGCAGGACAAAACCATCACGGTCTTTGCCGCGGCCTCGATGAAGAATGCGCTCGACGACATCGACGCCGCCTATACCTCCAAGACCGGCGTCAAGGTCGTCGCAAGCTATGCGGCGAGCTCGGCGCTTGCCAAGCAGATCGAACAGGGCGCGCCGGCCGACGTGTTCATCTCCGCCGACACCGACTGGATGGACTACGCTACGGCTAAAAAGAACATCAATGAGCCGACCCGGGTCAACCTGCTCGGCAACAGCATCGTGCTGATCGCGCCAAAGGATTCCAGGATCGACAATGTCAGCATCGGCGCCGGCTTCGACCTCGCCAAACTTGCCGGCGACGGCAAGATCGCGACAGGCGACGTGAAAGCCGTGCCGGTCGGCAAATACGCCAAGGCGGCGCTGGAGAAGCTCGGCTCCTGGCAGGCGGCCGAACCGAAATTCGCGATGGCCGAGAGCGTGCGCGCCGCGCTGACGCTGGTTGCGCGCGGTGAAGCCGTGCTCGGCATCGTCTATTCCACCGATGCCAAGGTCGAACCCGGCGTCAAGATCGTCGGCACCTTCCCGGGCGATTCCCATCCGGCGATCATCTATCCGGTGGCGGCAACCACGACCGCAAAACCTGAAACGACGGACTATCTCGCCTTTCTGCGCACGACCGCGGCAAAAACCGTTCTCGAAAAATACGGTTTCAAGTTCCTGGTCAGCCCTTCGACCTGATGTCCGAGATCTCGCCGGCCGAATGGACGGCCATCCTGCTGTCGCTGCGCGTCGCTGTTATCGCGACGCTGGTGGCGACGCCGTTTGGAATAGCGCTGGCGTGGCTGCTGGCGCGGCGGGATTTTTGGGGTAAGTCAATCCTCGATGCGGTAATCCATCTGCCGCTTGTGCTGCCGCCGGTCGTGACCGGTTATCTGTTGCTGCTCACTTTGGGCCGCCGCGGGCTGATCGGTGCGTGGCTCGCCGACCATCTCGGTATCGTGTTCGCGTTCCGCTGGACCGGCGCGGCACTCGCGTGTGGCGTGATGTCGTTTCCGTTGCTGGTGCGGCCGATACGGTTGTCGATCGAGGCAATTGATAAACGGCTGGAACAAGCCGCCGGCACGCTCGGCGCCGCGCCCTGGCAGGTGTTTGCGACCGTGACGCTGCCGTTGGCGCTGCCCGGCGTGCTCGCCGGCATGGTGCTCGGCTTCGCCAAGGCGATCGGCGAGTTCGGCGCCACCATCACCTTTGTCTCCAACATTCCCGGCGAGACCCAGACCATTTCGTCCGCGATCTATTCGCTGATCCAGACCCCGGACGGCGACAGCGCGGCGGCGCGGCTGGTGCTCATTTCCATCGTGATCGCGATGGGCGCCCTGATCGCATCCGAATGGTTCGCGCGGCGCGCCACCCAACGCCTGCACGGGAACTGACCATGCTGCGCGTCGACGTCACAAAGCAGCTCGGCGAGTTCTCGCTTTCTGCCTCGTTCGAAAGCCAGGGCCGCGTCACCGGCCTGTTCGGCGCGTCCGGCGCCGGCAAGACCTCGCTGATCAACATCATCGCCGGCCTGCTGCGGCCGGATGAAGGCAGTATCGCGCTCGACGGCGAAACGCTCGACGACACGTCCAAGCGCATCCATATGCCCGCTCACCGGCGCCGCATCGGCTACGTGTTTCAGGACGCCCGGCTGTTTCCGCATCTCGATGTCAGGCAAAATCTCGACTACGGCCGGCGCATGAACCGCCTCACTGAAGACCCGGCACAGCATAAGCGCGTCACCGACCTGCTCGATATCGGCGGCCTGCTCGACCGCCGCCCCGGCCAGCTCTCCGGCGGCGAACGCCAGCGCGTGGCACTCGGCCGCGCGCTGCTGTCAAAGCCGCGCCTGATGCTGCTGGACGAGCCGCTGGGTTCGCTGGACGAGGGCCGCAAGACCGAGATACTGCCCTATCTGGTGCGGCTGCGCGACGAAGGCATTCCCATGGTCTATGTCAGCCACGACGCGGCCGAACTGCGCCAGCTCGCCACCCAGATCGTGATGCTGCAGCGCGGGCGGGTGACCGCGCTCGGTGGCGTCAAGGTGCTGACCTAGGTCAGTGTTTCCTTGGTTCGAATCATATCAGGCAGCCTCGGCGAGTTTGTAGGACCAAGTGTGGATGACCGGATGTCGATTAACGTCCTTGATGCCGAGCATGATGCGTTCCTTCAGTTCTTGTTTTGATGCTACC
>JBBRSX010000105.1:0-22232 GCA_038244925.1 Hyphomicrobiales bacterium
CGGTAGGAAATCGGCTTCTTGCCGATTTCGGTCAGTTCGTCGGACCGATAGAACGCCTTGCGCGGCCGCTCCGGTTCGATCGCGAAGAACTCGGCTAGTCCCATCGGGATACCGTCGAGGATGCGCTTGAGCGCGCCGACCGACGGGTTCATCTGGTTGGATTCGATCAGCGAAATCGTCGAATTGGTCACGCCGGAACGCTTCGCCAGTTCGCGTTGCGACAGCTTGTGACGACTCCGGACGAACCGCAGCCGTCCACCGATATCGACGCTCATCGCAAATCCCTGTTGCAAGTGTTTCGGATCGAACAAATATGATCTTGCGGAATGAACAAAATCAATAGCTTATAGGGTCGCAGAAAAGGACTTGTTGTGGCTTCCCGACCGTGGCCCGGTAAGGGTCAGCAGCAGATGCCAGCACAGGAGCGACGCCCGTGACCGTTCATCAGATTCCGAACACCCTGAATACCGACGCATTCTGGATGCCGTTCACGGCCAACAGGCAGTTCAAGGCCTCGCCCCGTCTGTTCGCCTCCGCCGAGGGCATGCACTACACCACCGTCGACGGCCGCAAGGTGATCGACGGCTCGGCCGGCCTCTGGTGCGTCAATGCCGGCCACGGCCGCCGCCAGATCGCCGCCGCCGTCGAAAAACAGCTGATGGAGCTCGACTTCGCGCCCTCGTTCCAGATGGGCCACCCGCTGGCGTTCGATTTCTCCGAGCGGCTGGCCGCGATCGCGCCGAAGGGCCTCGATCGCATCTTCTTCACCAATTCGGGTTCGGAATCGGTCGACACCGCGCTGAAGATCGCGCTGGCCTATCAGCGCGCCGCCGGTCAGGCGAGCCGGACGCGCCTGATCGGCCGCGAGCGCGGCTATCATGGCGTCGGCTTCGGCGGCATGTCGGTCGGCGGCATGGTGAACAATCGCCGCGCCTTCGCGACCCATCTGCCCGGCGTCGATCACATCGGTCACACCTACGACCTCGCCCGCAACGCCTTCTCCAAGGAACTACCGGCGCATGGCGCCGAACTCGCCGACGATATCGAACGGCTGGTGGGCCTTCATGGCGCGGAAACCATTGCCGCCGTCATCGTCGAGCCGGTGCCGGGTTCGACCGGCGTGCTGCCGCCGCCGAAAGGTTATCTGCAGCGGCTGCGCCAGTTGTGCGACAAGCACGGCATCTTGCTGATCTTCGACGAAGTCATCACCGGCTTCGGCCGCCTCGGCACCCCGTTCGCCGCCAATTATTTCGGCGTCACGCCCGATCTGATGACCACGGCAAAAGGCATCACCAACGGCACCGTGCCGATGGGCGCGGTGTTCTGCAGCCGCAAGATTCACGACGGGCTGATGATCGGCCCGGAAAACGGCATGGAGCTGTTCCACGGCTACACCTATTCGGCGCATCCGGTGGCGTGCGCCGCGGGCCTTGCCACGCTCGACATTTATAAGGACGAAGGGTTGCTGACGCGCGGCGCCTCGATGGCCGAATACTGGGGCGATGCGCTGCATCAGCTCAAGGGCCTGCCGAACGTGATCGACATCCGCAACATCGGCCTAATGGGCGCTGTCGAACTCGCCCCGTGCAAGGACGCGCCGGGTACGCGCGGCTATGACCTGATGGTCGATTGCTTCAATCGCGGGCTTTACTTCCGCCAGAGCGGCGATGCCGTCGCGGTGTCGCCGCCCTTGATCGTCGAGCGAAGCCACATCGACGAGATGGTCTCGATCCTCGGCGACGCCATCAAGCGCGTGGCCTGATCCTTGCTCGACAACAACCGCCGGGAAATCCCGGCGGTGCTGCGGCGGGAGTCGGATAAATCGTGAAGGTCATCGTTCTCGGCAGCGGCGTCATCGGCGTCACCACAGCCTATTATCTGGCCCGTTCCGGCCACGAAGTCACGGTCATCGACCGCCAGCCGAAGCCGGCGCAGGAAACCAGTTTTGCCAACGCCGGCGAAGTATCGCCTGGCTATTCGTCGCCATGGGCGGGGCCCGGCGTCCCGGTCAAGGCGATCAAGTGGCTGTTGATGCGGCACGGCCCGCTGGTGATCTGGCCAAAACTCGATCCGGTGATGTGGATCTGGATGCTGAAGATGCTGCGCAACTGCACCTCGGTGCGTTACGCCATCAACAAGAGCCGGATGATTCCGATCGCCGAATACAGCCGCGATTGCCTGCGCGCGCTGCGCGCCGATACCGGCATTCACTATGACGAACGCAGCCGCGGCACGCTGCAACTGTTCCGCAAACAGGCGCAGCTCGACCACACCGGCGGCGATATCGCGGTGCTAAAGCAGTATGGCGTGCCTTACGAGGTGCTGGATCGCGACGGCTGCATTGCCGCTGAGCCGGCGCTGGCCGGCGTCAGGGACAAGTTCGTCGGCGGCATGCGGCTGCCGCAGGATGAGACCGGCGACTGCCACATGTTCACCGAGGCGCTCGCGGCGGAAGCCGCCAAGCTCGGCGTGCAGTTCAAGTTCAACACCGGCATCGAGCGGCTCGAGACGGATGGCCCTGACATAACCGGCGTCGTCACCAGCGCCGGCACGTTGCAGACCGATGCCTATGTCGTTGCCCTCGGCAGCTGGTCGCCGCGGCTGCTGCGGCCGCTTCGCCTATCGGTTCCGGTCTATCCGGTGAAGGGCTATTCGATCACGGTGCCGATCATCGACGCCGCCGGCGCGCCGGTGTCGACGGTGATGGACGAGAGCTACAAGGTTGCGATCACCCGCCTCGGGGATCGCATTCGTGTCGGCGGCACCGCGGAAATCTCCGGCTATTCGAAATCCCTCGACGCGGCGCGGCGCGCGACGCTCGATCACTCCCTGACCGATATGTTTCCGCGCGGCGGCGATCTTTCCAAGGCGACGTTCTGGTGTGGCTTGCGTCCGATGACGCCGGACGGACCGCCGATCATTGGTGCCACGCGTTATTCAAATCTCCATCTCAACACCGGACACGGTACGCTGGGCTGGACCATGGCCTGCGGCTCGGCGCGGGTGCTGGCAGATCAACTGTCCGGCCGCAAGCCGGATATCGATGCCAGCGAACTCACGCTCGAACGCTACGATCACCGGTTCGGTTGAGTTTCGATTCTACCCCATCGCCGCCAGCGCCTGCCGCATCTCTGCGGGCGAAGCCGGCTCTCCGCCGTGCTCGCGCACCAGGCGAATAGCTTCTTCGACCATTTCGAGATTAGTGGCGCGCGTGCCGAGCGGCGCGTCCTCGAGGCCGACGCGGACGTGACCGCCGCGCCTGACGGTTTCGCCGATCAAGGGGCGGATATCGGCGCCGACTCCGGCGATCATCCAGGGCGCGCCGTGCGCTTCGTCGTCGAGCAGCGCATATAGGCTTCCAGCGCGTAGAGCTTTGGCGGAAAGCCGACGGCGACCTTGTCGCAGAACATGAGCCGGTAGATGGGTGTCTTGACGGCGGCGGCGCGGGCCAGTGAGGCGCCGGCGCGGATGAAGCCGGGTTCGTAGACAGCAAAATCGGGGTGAAGGCCATGGCGCGCGGCAAAGTCGAGCGCGTATCGGATATGGGTTTCGGGATTCAGGTAGGTATCGGCCGGCGGCGTCTCCGATGTCGTCGTGGTCCGAGTGAAATTGACGCTGCCGGGGTCGATGTTGGTGAATTCGATCAGGCCACGCGCGACCAGCGCTGCGACATGAGCAAACCGGACCGATGTGTCCGCAATTACGGTATTGATGCCCGCTAACGTCAAGGCGTCGTAGGAAGCATAGACCGGAACATCCACTTCGTTGCGGATGCCCTCGATGATGCGCGCATAGACCTGCCAGTCGTAGGTTTGACCGCCGCCGCCGTCATAGGCATGGGTGTGAATGATGGTTGCGCCGGCGCGCGCGCAAGCGATGCCTTCGGCGATAATCGCTTCGACCGTGTCGGGAATGCCCGGTTGAAACTTGCGGCTCCACGGGCCGTTCAGCGCGGCCTCGATCCAGACCTTGTGCATGGCGGTCTCCCTGACGATCGTGCGTTACCCCTCTGCCACCGCTTCGCTCCAGGGCTGGAACGGCTCGGTGGCGCCGCTGTTGGTCGTGCCGTCGCGCAGCACCACGCTCGGGCAGGCGAACTTCATCGGCATGGTCTGAATCCGCGCTTCCTCGTAATCGAAACGCTCAGCCAGCGCTTTCCGCGCCGGCGCGGGCAGGCGCATATCGCCGATCACCACCGCGCCTTCGCTGGCGTCGATACGCGGCGCGTGGATCGCGGCGTCGAGGTCCATGCCGTAGTCCATCACGAACGACAAAAGCTGGGCCACCGCCGGCAAAATGCGCCGGCCGCCGGAAGCGCCGATCGCGACGCGCCTGCCGTCGGCAGCCTGCGCCAGCACCGGGGTGTAATTGGTCAGGCAGCGCTTGCCCGGCGCCAGCGAGTTCGGCGTGCCCGGGGTCGGATCGAACCACATGATGCCGTTGTTCATGGTGACGCCGGTTTGCGGCGAGACGAATTTGGAGCCGAAGGTCGAGAGCAGGGTTTGCGTCACCGCGGCCATGTTGCCGTCGCGATCGACCGCGGAGAAATGCGTGGTGCAGGCCGGCGCGAGGGCTTCCGCGCCGAGCGCGCGGCGGCCGTCGGCGTCGCCCATGTCCTTCAGGCGCTCGCGATAGGCTTCCTGCAATGCCGCGGCATAGGCGATGTAGGCCGCCGCATCCGGTCCGCCGGGCGCGGGTTTCAGACTCTCCTGCAGCAGACCGAGCGTCCGCGACAGCGTCGGTCCAGCGGTGAGTTCCGGCGTCGCGTACACGTTGCCTCCGCGATAGGGAATGGCCAGCGGCTCGCGCAGATGGGCACGGAACGGCTTGAGGTCCTCGACCGAGAGCGCGCCACCGGCGGCCTGAATGTCGGCGGCGAGGCTCTTTGCCAGATCGCCTTCGTAGAAGTCGCGCGGGCCGGCGCTGGCCAGATGCGCCATCGTGGCCTTGAGCCGGTCCTGTGGCATGCGGGTGTGGGACTTGATGCCCCACGGCGCATTCGGCGGCAGACCGTCCTGTAAGTAAGCGGCGGCACTTGCGGGGTAGCGCCGCAAGTCCGCTGCCGAACTCGCGATCATCAGCGTGGTCCACCAGTCCACGGCGAGGCCTTCGCCGGCCAGCTTGACGCTCGGCGCCAGCAATTCCTGCCACGGCATCCTGGCATGTCGGCGGTGCGCTTCCTCCATGCCGGCGACCACACCGGGCACGGCGACCGAGCCGGGGCCATGAAGATTTCGGTCATCCTTGACCCGCGCCCAGGGAAACAGGTCGGAGGCCGCGCCGTCGCCGGTCAGCGGATAGTCTTCGACGCGCAGGCTGCCGGGCGCGCGCATGCCGTAGTCGATCACTTCGTAGCGGTCTTCGCGGGCGCGATAGAGCACCATCGCGCCGCCGCCGCCGAGCCCGCTCATCCACGGCTCCAGTACGCCGAGCGCAAACGTGGTCGCGATGACAGCATCGACGCAGTCGCCGCCCGCCGCGAGAACCTCGGCGCCGACTTCGGCGGCCTTGCGCGATTGTGCGGCGACGATGCCGCCTTTGGACGACACCGCGGGTTTGCGGACTTGCTGGATATTGGTGAACTGGTCGTGCATGAATTTGCCTTCAAATTGTCTGGCGTTGGCTGGCGATCCCGGCGGCTTCGGTGCCTGTCTTAGCTCTTTTCGGACCACCACGGATACTGGCTCGGCATGTCCTGCGATACCTTTCCCGGGAATGACGGCGGCCGCTTTTCCAGAAAGGCCGCAACCCCCTCGCGCACATCGGCGTGGCCACCACGCTCGATCGAAATCGGCTTGTCGATATCCAGGAGTTCGAACGGCGCAGGCTCGCCGGAAAATCGCCACAGCATCTGCCGCGTCAGCGCGATCGCGACAGCGGAAGTTTCCGCCGTCATCTCGCGCGCGATTTCCTTTGCGCGGTTCAACAGTTCTGCTGGTTCGACGATTTCGCTGACCAGCCCGCCGGCCATGGCCTCATCGGCATCGAACACCCGCCCTGAAAGACACCAGCGCAGCGCCTGCGGCAGGCCGACCAGCTTTGGCAAGAACCAGGCGCTGCCGGCTTCCGGGACAAGACCGCGACGGGCAAAGATGAAGCCGATCCGGGCACTCTTGGCCGCGATCCGGATATCCATCGGCAAGGTCATGGTGATGCCGACGCCGACCGCAGGTCCATTGATCGCGGCGATCGAGGGCTTCCGGCAGTTGAAGATCGCTTCGACGAAGCGGCCACCGCTCGGCTTCGCGCTGGCGAAGACGCCGGCGCCGTGCTTGCCTGAGGTGTCGAAGCTCGCCGCACCGCCCGACACGTCGGCCCCGGCGCAGAATGCGCGGCCTGCGCCGGTGACGATCACCGCGCGGACGTTGTCGTCGGTGTCGGCGCATTGAAAGGCGTCCGTGATCTCGGCGCCCATCTGGCCGGTATAGGCGTTGAGCTTGTCCGGGCGGTTGAGGGTGACGATCATGAAGGGACCGTCGAGCTCACAGATGATGTGCTCGTAGTTCACGACAGTGCCTCCCGCTTTCTCTTCATTATTGTACGTTTTGTTGATCGATAGCGTCGCCGCGCCCGGAGATCAACGGGTTGAGATGAGCTCAGATTGGGTCTGCGGTGAATTAAAGTCATGCGGCGCTCGTACCGGTTTGAATTGGCCTCGCGCGCCAACAATGGCACATTGGCGGCGGTCGATACCCCTGCAAAGGAGCATGCCTGACGTGACCGCGGACGCCTTCATCCATCTGCCCGACCTTCGCGACCGCGTGACGCAACCGGGGAAGTCGCTGTTGCGACTGACGCCGGAGATGTTTGCGATGTGGGAGGGCCGGGCCCGCGCCGCTGGCTTGCCGGCGAGTTGGCGATTATCGGACGAAGTGATCGAGGCGTCGCGGCTGGCGCTGCTCGGCGACCACCGCGACGGTGACGACCTCTGGATCTACTCCTACGGCTCGCTGATGTGGGACCCCGGTTTTCACTTCGCCGAAGTCAGGCTGGCCGACGCCGAAGGCTATCAGCGCCGCTTCACGCTCCGGATCGATCTCGGCCGCGGCTCGCGCGAACACCCGGCGCTGATGCTGTCGCTGGAGCCGCAGGCGGGAAGCTGCCGCGGCCTGGCGTTTCGAATCGCCGCCGACTCCGTCCATGCGGAGTCGGCGATCCTGTGGCGGCGCGAGATGCTGCGCGGCGGCTATTGCCCGGCGCTGGTGCCGATAACGACGCCGCAGGGACCGATCACCGCGCTGGCGTTCGTCTCCAACACTGCGCATCCGAGCTATGTCGGCGAACTGCCGCTAGGGGAGACCGCAGCCACGATCGAGACCGGCAAGGGTGTCCTCGGCACCAACCGCGACTACCTGGTGCAACTGGCGGCCCAACTGCAAGCGCTGGGGATCAGCGATCCCTATGTCGAGCGGCTCTCCGCGCAGATCGATGCTGCCGGAGCCGGCTGACGCGGTTGATCAACTCCCCGATAGCTCGTCCCAGAATGCGAGCATCGGCTTTGCCATCTCATCCGGCCGGTCTTCCGGGAAGAACAGCATGCCGTCCGCGACTTCCACCACGCGCTTGGCGCCCGGGATGGTGTCTTTGAGCCAATAGGCCCATTTCACGTCGAAGAAGATGTCCTTCAGGCCCCAGACGATCAGCGTCGGCACCTGCAGCGTCTTCAGTGCGCCGTGGATCGCCACCGTCTGCGCATTGTCGAAGCCGAGCCAGTAGCGCTGGAAGGCATCGATGCGCTGCGGCGACGACAACAGTGGCTGCAGATAGAGCCGGATCAGATCATCGGTCAGCACGCCGGGATCGGCATAGCTGCGAAACAGCGGCACGGGCTCGCCGCGCGCGAAGCGTTCGCGCGCCAGATCCGGGCGATCGAGTGTCGGCTGGAAGATCGGCGCCAGCGTACCCTTGCGTGAATGTTCCATCAGCGGCAGTACCTGCGGCGGCGGCCAGCCGTCATGGATGTCGCAATTGGTCAGCACCAGCGAGGTCAGCCGATGCGGATGGTGGGCGGCGAAAATCTGCGCGATCGCTCCGCCTGAGTCGTTGGCGACCAGATCGATCTTGTCGATTCCGAGCGCATCCAGCACCTCGGCGATCATCTGGGCCTGTGCCGTAAACGAGACGTCCTGCGCCGGGCCGATCTCGGTGTAGCCGAGCCCCATCAGGTCGATAGCGATGCAGCGCCTTCGATGTTCGGCGCGGTCGATGACGTGGCGCCAGTGGTAGCCGTTGATGGGAACGCCATGGAGGAACAGCGCCACCGGGCCTTGGCCGCGTTCAAAATAGGCGATGCGTCCGGATTTGACTTCGGCAAAGCGGCGGCTGGCGTGGAAGGTGGCGATGTCCATGGGCGAGCAGGTCTCCGTTGTGGCGGAGACCATCTAGGCCGGGTCAGTGCCGGCGCGCTGTCACGATCTTGCGCAATTCGGCGATCTGCGCACTCCGCGCGGAGCGGCGGAGGGCGGTCGGGGTGCAGCCGAAGAAATGCCGAAACCGCGCCGTGAAATGGCTGTGGCTGTTGAAACCGGCGTCGAGCGCGATGGTCGTGAGGTCGCAGCCGCCATCGAGCACCGCGTCGAGCGTGCGGGCCAGCCGTTCGTGCAGCACGTAATCGTAGACCGAGGTGCCGACCGCTTCGCGAAACACGTGGCAGAGATGAAACGGCGACAGGTTGGCGATACCGGCAAGCTTGGTGACGTTCCATTTGTACGCCGGCGCCAGCGCGACCGCTTCCTTGACGCGCTGCAATGCCCGTGTTCGCGTTGCCTGCGCCTGGGGACGCAGACGCGCGCCGCCACTGCGCACCGAATTCAAGGACATGTCGAGGAGATCGAGGCCGAGCGCCTCGGCCTCGAGTTGATCGGCTTCGCTGCGCACCAGCCGCGTCCCCAACATATTGCGCAGCATCATGGCTTTGGCCGGCAGCAGGGCGTTGGAGGCCAGCGCGCCGCCATTGCCGCGAGGATCGAGCCATTCCGGCGCCAGCGCGTCGCCGAATCTCAGCGTAATGGCACGGTCGCCGATGCCGCCGGGAAAGCCGATGCGATAGGGCGCGTCGGCGGCAAAAAACACCGCATGGCTGGGCGTGCCGATGACGTGGCGGCCGGGCGCATCATGTTTGGAAAACACGCCGCTGAACGGCAGCGCGATGGCATTCAGGCTCTGCCGCTCCACCTCGCCGCGGGCATTCGCGCCGGGACTGGCCTCGAACAGGCCGATCTGCAGCGTGTCGCTTTCAAACAAGGTTTTACGGCGGATTTCCAAGGGTGATCCTGACATCCTGACGCAAGTGCAAGCGGCGGATTCTTGCTATAGTGAAGCACAAAGCCGCGCCGAAAAGAACCGGGCAAAAAACAGCAGGGATCCGGAATATGACCGAGGGGACCGAAGGCCGGGGAAACAAGACCCACCACGAAGTCATCGTGATCGGCGCGGGCGTCGCCGGCATCTACCAGATCAAGCGGCTGGCCGATCTCGGGGTCGACGCGCTGGTGCTGGATGCAGCGCCCGACCTCGGCGGCACCTGGTACTGGAACCGCTATCCCGGCGCGCGCTTCGATTCCGAAAGCTACACCTACGGCTATTCCTTCTCGAAGGAATTGCTCGAGGAATGGCACTGGAAGGAGCGCTTCTCGCCACAGCCGGAGAATCTGCGCTATCTCAATTACGTCACCGATAAATTCGATCTGCGCAAATACATGCGGTTCAACTGCAAGGTCGAGGCGGCGCGATTTGACCAGACCGATCAACTCTGGCGCCTCAGCCTCGGCGATGGCGGCGAACTGACCTGCCGCTTCGTCGTTCTCGCCATCGGCCTGCTGTCGGTGCCGACGCCGCCGCGGCTTGAAGGCATGGACAGTTTCGAGGGCCGTTCGTTCCACACCTTCTACTGGCCGCATGAACCGGTGGATTTAACCGGCAAGAAGGTCGCCATCATCGGCACCGGCGCCACTGCGATTCAGGTGATCGGTGAGATCGCCGACAAGGTCGGCGAGCTCACCGTGTTCCAGCGTCGGCCGAACTGGAGCGCGCCGCTCAACAACAGTCCGATTTCGAACGAGGAGATGGCCGACATTCGCGCGCGCTATGACGACATCTTCGCGGCCTGCGCCCGCTCGCCGGGTGGCTTCGAACACGAGCCGGACCGGCGCGGCTTCCATGAGGTTACGCGGGAAGAGCGGCTGGCGCTGTGGGACAAGCTCTACGATGAGCCCGGCTTCGGGATCTGGCTGAGCAATTTTCGCGAGATATTTACCGACGAGGCGGCCAACGCCGAATTCTCCGCCTATATCGCCGACCGGATTCGCCGCCGCGTCAAAGACCCGGTGACGGCGGAAAAGCTGATCCCGAAGGACCATGGTTTCGGCGTGCAGCGGGTGCCGCTGGAGACGCGCTATTTCGAAGCCTATAACCGCGACAACGTGCATCTCGTCGATATCAGCGAGACGCCGATCGAGCGGGTCACCGAAAAGGGCTTGCGGACCAGCGCGGGCGATTTCGAGTTCGACATCATCGTCTATTCCACCGGCTTCGACGCCATCACGGGCGCGTTCGATCAGATCGACATCAGCGGCATCGGCGGCGAAAAACTGTTCGACAAATGGCGCGACGGCCCGTCGACCTTCCTCGGCATGCTTGTTCACGGTTTCCCGAACCTGCTGATGCCGACGGGCCCACAAAGTGGCTCGGCCTCGACCAATTTCCCGCGCGGGATCGAGAACGGCGTCGGCTGGTGCACCGATTTGCTTCAGTACATGTGGGATCGCGGGCACGTCACGGCCGATCCCACGCTGGCCGCCCAGGAACGCTGGACCGCCCATGTGACGAAAATGTACGCCATCATGCTGATGCGCAAAGCCAAGTCGTGGTTCACCGGCTACAATTCCAACGTTCCCGGCCACGAGCACGGCAAGGTCCGCTATTTCGTCTACAACGGTGGCACGCCGAAATACGTCGCCGCGATCAATGATGTCGCGGCGAAGAGCTATGAAGGCATCGTGTTCCACGGTGAGGCGGAAGCGGTGAGGTCGAGCGCCGCTGAGTAGTGCGTAGGATGGATGGAGCGCAGCGATACCCATCATCTCTGGAAATCATAATCGATGGGTATCGCTGCGCTCCACCCATGCTACGGATCTCTGCGCTCAAACCGCCAACTTCACCGGCGCCAGATGCAGTTCGCGGCGTCGCGCCATCTCGCAATAGAGTTTTAGAATTTTGCGGTCGAGTTCGGCCTCTCCCGCCTGCTCGGCAGCTTCATGCAGGCGGATCACGAGGCGGCGCAGCCGGGCGTTTACCGCATCGAGCGCACCGAGCGAGCAATCGTCGTTGGCTATTTCCATGGTGCCTCCAGGGAACACACCATGCCTGGGCCCGGCTTCCGCGATCAGCGCGCGCAACGCCGCATTCTCCCACAGCCGCACGGCAGCCGCATCGGCGCATTCCAGTGCGACCAGTCTGTTGACCAGCGCCGTCAAGCGAATTTGCGCGGCCGCGTACATGCTGATGTCTTCCGGCCGTGGCGGGATCATCAGCGTCTGGATGCAGCTGTTCAAGAGCTCCGTCATTGTCGGTGTCATGACCAGCCCTCCTCAACCAGCTGCGCCAGCCGGTCTGCCATGACGCGATCATGCTGGCGCGCGATGTAGGTGCCGGTAAATCCCAGCAGGAGATCGCTGCCGTCGGCCATGAACTCCTTGGCCGAGGTGGTCCAGATCGCGCAGCCCTTGACGGCGCTGAACAGTTTCCACCAGGCAAGCGTGGATAGATCGACGCGCAGGCCGCTCTCGCGTTCCCAGATCGCTATGGCTTCCGCTTCCGGGATCGTGCCGGCGACCCTGGCGTCGTCGAAATGATTCCATATCGGGTCGAAGCACCAGGCGAGGTCTTCGACGGCGTCGCCCAGATGCGCCATCTCCCAGTCGAGCACCGCCAGAATTTTCCCGTGCCCGTCGTGTATGAAGTTGCCGGAGCGATAATCGCCATGAACCACGGAGATCTTCTTCGCCGGCCTCGGTGGATTGCGGCGCAGGCGACGGATCGCGGCGTGGACGATCGGCTGCGGGTGGCGTTCGTCGCGCTCGATCACGCCGGCCCAGTAGTCCAGCGCCTCGCGCCAGCAATCGACAAGGGGGGGCGCTGTGCAGCAATGCTTGATCGGGAGCGTGGCGGGATCGCTGCGGGCGATGCGGCCGAGGATCGAAAACAACTCACGGCCGATGGCGGCGGCATGTTCGCCATAGGGTTCGAGATTCATCATCGTCGGCACCTGGCCGCCGTCGATCCGGCTCATGATGAAGAACGGCCGCTCCAGCGTGCCGCCTTCGGGTTCCAGCATCAGCGGCTCCGGCACCGGCACGATGCCGTGGAACGACCGATAGGCCAGAAATTCGGTCTGCCGGTCGGTGTCGATCAGGCCGCCGACGGGGTCGCGGCGCAGGATCATGCCTCTGACGTGGCCGCCGACCTCCGCATCGAAGCGATAGGTCTCGCGGCTGGCGCCGCCGGGAATCCGGGCCAGATCGCGCACCGCGACGTTCTCGCCCCACTGCCGGCCGAGGTATCGCTGCAGCCGCTGGTCGAGGGTGTCGCACGAGGTCGCTAAATTCATGGTGCGAAATCCAGCAGTGCAGTCTCCACCCCATTGCGGACCACGACGAAGGCGGTATCGGCAATGTTCAGGTGGGGATAGACCCCGAACGCAGCCGCGAAAAACGGCGTATTTTCGGGTTCCGTCGAATAGCCATTAAAGAAATAGCGGTCGTAGAAATTGCGGTCAGTCCCCGCATAGGCCACCAGCTCCGGTGTCTGGTGGATTGGATAGTCATCGCCCTTGCTCAGCGCCAAAGTTTACTCCCGGTTAATCGGCGGCGTTTTCACCATTCTATGGCACCGAGAGTAGAGGGACGGGGGGTGAATGCAAGGGGATGCAAGGAGATACGAGGGTTACGCGACTCTCGGTTGCGCGCGATGTCGCGATGGAATATCCAGCCTAGTCGGGTGTCATGGCGCTATCTTGCAGGCTGGCCAGCCGGGTCGAAATTTCACCGGCAACGTCCTTGAGCTGATCCAGGTGATCATGCACGGCCTGCTTCGGCTCCAGCGCCGATGAGAAAAAGGTGAGCCCGACCGAAGCGACGACGCGGGCGCCGTCAAAGATCGGAACCGCCAGGGTGTTCGATACCGGACGGACTTTCGGGTCGCGCGTCGCATAGCCGCGGGCGCGGATTTTCGAAAGCGCGGCGCGAACCGCGGTAGCGTTGCGCGCCAGCGCATCTTCCGGCTCGGTAGAGGTGCGCAGCGCCTTGAGAATGAAATTCTGCTCGTCATCGTCGCAGAACGCGAGGACCGCTAGGCCTAGCGCCCGGCTGACGAGGCTAAGCCGCATGTTGAGTGAGGAGTGGTGCAGCGACAGCGGCGACAGCGATACCGTGCTGTAGCGGATGAACACCGCAGGGCCGTCCGGGATCGCGACCGCCATCGGCCACTTGATCCGCCGGGTCATGGCATCGAGCAGGGGAGCCGCCGCTTCGACGATTTTCGGCTCGCTGTGGTAGCCGGACGCCAGCGACCTGACCTGCGACGTCAGATGATAGGCGCCGTGCTTGGGTGCGCGGCGTACCAGTCCCTTGGCGGCGAAGGTCTGCAGCAGGCGGACAATGGAGGGTTTTGGGATGCCGGTCTGAACGTGGAGGCTGCTGATCGTGGAAACCGGTTCACGGTTCAGCGCCTGGAGCAGATCGATGGCCCGCGTGACCGACTGAACTGGAGGGAATGATCCCATGGCACCCCTGCGAAGCGCTCGTCCGCATGCGAAAAAATCCGGAAAAACGCCAGAAAAAACCTACCATCCGGGTGTACGCCGGGGAAGGGATAGTTTGAGCAGCACCGTTGCAACGCGACCGGCGGGGCCGACGACAAAGCCGTTGGCGCCCCGGTGGCAGAACGGCGAACTTCTTCGCCAGCGCCGATGATTATGACGGCAACCTTGCCGGGTTGTCGCCATAATCTCGCGTACAGCGCGGTCCGAATGTCATGTCGCCGACTCACGGGCGGGGGCGGTATATTCGGAGGAATTGGCAACCCAGTTTCTGGCGATGAAATCGTGGCGGGGCGGGGAGAATATGTCGATCAGCAAGTGATGACCGCCATTCACGCCTTCGGTGGTGTGGATCAACTGCGGTGGGATGACCGTGACGGAAGGCGACGCGACCGCCGCATGCACGTCGTCCCGCCACAAATTGGCGTCCTTGCCCCATTCGACGCGCAGATGATGCTGAAAATCTCCAGCGATCGTCAGCGAACCCTGCTCGAATTGTTTGTGCGAGTGCGGACTGAGCGCGGCGCGGTCGCGGGGGCCCTGATATTCGACCCAGTTGATGCTGATGGTCTCGCTCTGGAACATCTTGAGCCGGGGATTGTCCGATGGCGCCTCGACCTCGTCGACCTTGAAGACGCGAATGGCATTCGGATCGTGCCGCCGTTGGTAGCCGGGACCGATGGGAGCGACGCGCGGATCGGCCGTCTCGTAGCTTTTTTCATTCACGACGCTGCGTGTGATCTCTGCCGGGGAATTCGAGGTCAGGACACAGCAGGTGCCGGCACCGGTGAGTTGAATGGAAAACTTGCCGGCCGGGATCACCAGAATGCAGCGGGCGCCGACGACAAGGCTTTGGCCTTCGCCTTCGATTGTCGCGCCGACGTCGGGCAGCAGGGCCATGGTCTCGTAGACGCTTTCGATCGGAAAGGCCGAAGACGTCGCTTCAGCCTCGATCCATTCCACCAGGAAATTCTGCCCGCGGACGAGGCGATGCCGGGTGCCGTGCTTCTGTTCGAACGGGCCGGTTTGTAGATCCACGACATCGGCGTCGCGCACGGCCGTAGTCCCCTTGTCCTGCATATTTGCCTCCCGAGAGCGTACAATCACGGTTTCATTTGGCTTCGGCCGCGCGCCGAAACGGCTGCGGCAGTTCGATCACGGGACCGGGGGCCGCGTACTGGATGCCGCCGAGGCGCGTGAGCGGCTGGGCCTTCACGGTGTCGAAACGCCCGGCGCCATCGAGATACTGGTCGCCAATATGCACGCCGACGACCCGGCCGAACACGACATTGCTGGCGGTGTCGCCCTTCGCGACCGGGGCAATCTCAACGATCCGCAACACGCGGCATTCGAGATTGGCCGGCGAAGCGGCCACGCGCGGCGGCCGGACCTTTACGCTCGGCGCTTTTTCGAGATGTGCCAGCTCGAATTCATCGACGCCATGAGGCGCCGGGCTCGACGTCATGTTGACGGCGTCGCGCAGCTCGTAGCTGGCGAAGTTGTAGACGAACTCGCCGGTGGCCCGGACATTCGCCAGCGTGTCTTTTTCCTGTCGGTCCTCGGGCGAATTGCAGGAAAAGATCAGCACCGGCGGCGCCGTCGATACGATGTTGAAATGCGAGAATGGCGCCAGATTGACATGCCCGCTTTGGCTGATCGAACTGATCCAGCCGATTGGACGCGGCGCGACGATCGCGTTGAAGATCGAGCGCTTGAGGTCCGGTGAATGTTCGGGATCGATAAACATGAGGAATCCTGCGGGCGCGGTTGCCGAATTTATAGGATTGGTGCTAGCCGATGTGTCGCGGAGTTACGGGCGTTTCACCCAGCGAAATATCGCAAGGACCGGATTGTAGCGAGGCAGGCCATGGCGGATCATCGCGGCGAAGAGAGCGGGAAACGTCGATGGCCAGCGGGAAACGCGCGCGGGGAAATGCGCGGCGACACGGCTTCGCGTGGCTGATTGCGGTCATCGCAGTCGGCGTGTTCAGTGGCATTGCCGATGCCGACGACAAATATCCGACGCGTCCGATACGGGTCGTCGTTCCCTATGCGGCCGGCGGCGCCGACAGCTTTATCAGGCCGCTGCAGAATACCCTGGAAAAGAAGCACGGCATCGTCTTCACCATCGAAACCGTGGTTGGCGCGGGAGGCATCATCGGCGCCAATCAGGTCAAGCGCAGCGCGCCGGATGGTTATACGTTGCTGTTCTGCGGCAGCGGCGCCCTGACGATCGGGCCCAAACTCTACCGTGCCGACTATACCATCGGCGACTTCGATCCGGTGCTCAACCTGATCAGCATTCCCTATGTGCTGGCGGTGCGGAAGGACGCGCCTTACCGGAATTTTAGCGCCCTGATCGACTATATCAGAAAAAATCCCGGCCATCTGACCTACGGCTCGTCCGGCATGGGCAGCGCGCCCCATCTTGCGATCGAGGCGATGGCCGGCCATCTCGGCCTCGTCGTCACGCATGTGCCGTTTTCGGGTGTCGCGCCGGCCGTGACCGCCATCGTCGGCGGTCACATCGACGCGGTGATCGGCTCGCCGAACGTGGTTCTGCCGCAGGTCAGGAGCGGAAGTCTGGCGGCGCTGGCGATTTCCAGCAAGGAACGCTTCGAGCCCGCACCGGAAATTCCGACGTTCATTGAGCTCGGCGTTGACGTCGAAGTCGTCACCGACTTCGGCTTCCTGGCGCCGAAGGGAACGCCGCGGCCGATCATCGACAAGCTAGCCACCGCGATCAGGGACGCCGCCGCCGATCCGGATTTCATCAACACGATGGCGCAACTGCAAAACAAGATCAATATTCTATCGGCGTCCGAGTATTCGAAGACGCTGGATGACGAGTCGACCTATTTCGGGTCCATCATCGCCAAACTACCCAAGAAGTGACCGATGGCGGTCGGCCGCCATTCAGGATCGCGGGGCGAATTGGTAGCGGAAAGTGCAGCTTGGGGCGCCCTGCATCAGGGTCTGCTCGCGCGTGAGGCTGACCTCGCCGCCGCTGGCCGCCACGATATCGAAATCGGTGGCGCAGATCAGCAGCGCGCCGAGTTCGGGTTCGCCGAGCGCGCGAAAGAATGCCGCGAACCGGCACTGCGTGATATCGAATTCCAGCGCTTGCGCGTCATGCCGGTGCATTTCCGTCGTCACTTCCCGCTCGGTGACTTCGGCCAGCGCGGTATGCATCGCCGCCCATTTGCGCCGCGGTCTGCCTTCGACGCTCTCGCCAACGGCGGCGAATAGCTGCTTCGACCAATCGCGCAAGGCGTTTCGCGTGATGGCGTCGGCGCGTTCCTTGCCTAGCTCCGCGCGCAACGACCGCGCCAACGGTACCAGCACCTGGGCCTGGATCCGCGTCTTGTCCAGCAGCGACAGCCGGGGATCGACCATGTAGTCGTCGAGTACGTTCATCGCGGGCTTCCTGGCAACTCCCTGTAACGCCGCCGGCGGCGGATCAGTCGCGCAGTTCGGTCATGAAGACCTTTTGCGCAATCTGCCAGCGGCCATCGATCTTCAGCATTGACAGTTGATCGGTGAAGAAGCGCGGTGGAATCGCGCATCTGAGTTTGACGTAAGCCATCGTCGGACCGACGAGATCGATCGACAGCACCTCGTCGCGGCGCGGCAGGCCTCGCTGTTTCGGCGACGGCCTGCCCCGAACGTTATTCAGCCACTGGTCGCGGGGAGTAATCTGCAACTCGCCGCCGTCGGAGATGCTGGTGAGCGCGCTGGTCGGATGAAAGGCGCCGGCGATCTTGTCGGCGTCGCCCTCGTAGAGGCCGTCGAGATAAGATTGGACTACACATTCGATGCTGCCGACATCGTCCGTTCCTGTCATGCGGTCTGATCCTTTGTCCGGGATGCGAGTTGCGTCCGGTTTTCCTGATCAGGATATGGCCGGTGGCAGACGACGACAAACCAGATAAATTCGGCGATTGACCCAGAAAATCTAATGCATGACATTCGCCCGATCGGCCTAGAATGTCCGGGACCCAGATGAGCTACCGACTGCCACCCCTCAATGGCCTGCGTTCGTTCGAGGCGACTGCGCGCCATCTCTCCTTTACGCGCGCCGCCGATGAACTCGGCGTGACGCCGGGGGCCGTGAGCCAGCAGGTCAAGTCACTCGAGCGCGCGCTCGGGATCACGCTGTTCCGGCGGCTGCCGCGCAGCCTGATCCTGACCGACGAAGGCGAGGCCTATCTTCCGTCGATCAGCTCCGCCTTCGATCTGATCTCGAGGGCGACGGAAAAGTCCGCGCCGGCTTTGCGCGGGCGAAAGCTGCGGCTGGGCATCGCGCCGCAGCTGATGAAGACCGCCGCCGCGACACGCCGGCTGCGTCAGGCCGCGGTCGGCAACGACGCGGTGATGCTGAAGCCTACCGGCGATCTGGCTGAATTGCTGAACGGCAGACTGGACATGCTGCTTCGCGGCGCCGGCGGCTTGCATCCCGGCCTGCATGTCGAACGGCTGGTCCTGGCCGGTGCCGATCAAACGCCGACGCCGGTCGTGCTGCTGACGCATCCCGGCCTTGCCGGTTGCCGCGAGCACCGGCGGCTGATCCGAAGGTTGCAGGAAGCGACCTAGGCTTCGTCGAGGACCAGATTCGGCCGCGGCTTCTCCAGGTGCTACTCCTGCAGCGACGACACGCTTGCGGCAATGTTGTCGGCCAGGCCCTGCAGCAGGGGCACGTAGCGCTGGAGCACGTCGGCGCGGTCGAGCGCCGACGTGAAGTAAGTCATGCCGACGGTGGCGAGCACGCGCCGGTTGGCCGTGATGGGAACCGCGATCGTGTTCGACGAGCGCGGTTCGACCATCTGGTCGCGTTCGGCAAAACCCTGTTTGCGGATCGTGGCCAGCAAAGCCAGTGCGCGCTTGCGCTCGGTGGCGAGTTTGTCTTCCGGCTCCTGCGATCGCGCCAGCATATCCATCAGCACCGAGCGTTCGCTCATCGGACAGAACGCCAGATAGGCGCGCCCCAGCGCCCGCCCGAGCAGGCTGAGATGCATGTTGAGGGTGCCGTGAAACGGTGAGACCGGGCTGTCGGGAATGGTGCTGAAGCGAACCGCGACCGAACTTTGGTCAAGCACGGCGATCGCGACCGGCCAATGATACTGTTTGGTGAAGGCGATGGCCCATGGGCGCGCGGCCTCCACCACCAGCGGATCGCCGTGAAAGCCGTTGCTCAGCGATTTGACCCGCGAGGCGACGGCGTAGCCGCCCTGCCGCCGGTCGTTGGCGGCATAGCCCATTGAACACAACGACTTCATCAACCGCACCACGGTCGATTTCGGCAGCCCCGTCGCTCGGTGCAGGCGCTCGATCGAGGTCACGCGGTGGCGGTTGAGTTCCTCCAGCAGCAGTAACGTGCGGGAGGCGGCTTCAACGGTGTCGGATTTGAGGGGCATAGGAAATTCCACCTGGTGGAACGTAACGGAATAGCTATGGCCCACCGGCAACCGCCCTGCAATGGTTTTCGCCAAGCGCCACGCCGGACACCGTCTCCTCGGGACGACCCGCGCAGATGGCCGGGGAGGAACAGTCGTGTCCGGTGACGTCGTCAGACCGCATTTTTCGTCCTTCCGCCGCCGGTTCTCGGCGCGGCAGCCCGTCGTCGGCTCCTTCATCAAGACGCAGACCACGCACGCGACCGAGATTCTGGGCGCGCTGGGCTACGATTTCGTCGTGATCGACGAGGAGCACGCACCGTTCGATCGCGCGATGACCGATATGGTGCTGCTGGCCGCGCGCGCCAGCAATGTCGCCGGCATCGTGCGGGTGTCGTCGGATGATCCTGCGAAAATCCTGTCCTGTCTCGATTGCGGCGCGACCGGCGTGCTGGTGCCCCATGTCGCGACCGTCGAGAAGGCGCGCAGCGTTGCGGCGGCGGCGCGCTATCGCGGCGGCAAGCGCGGCTATTCCGGCTCGGCCCGCGCCGGCGGTTATGGCGCCACGCCGGTGTGGACCCTGGTCGATGAACAGGATGCATCGGTTTGCGCGATTGCGATGATCGAGGATCCCGAAGCGCTGGATCAGATCGACGCCATCGCCGCCGTCGACGGAATTCATGGGCTGTTCATCGGCCGCGGCGATCTCACTGTTGCCCTTGGCGCCAAATCCTCGGCCGACGCGTCGGTCAAGGACGCGGTTATCAAGGTGATTGCAGCAGCGAAGAAGGTGGCAAAACCGGTCTGCGTGATGGTCGCAACTCCGGCCGAAGCCCAGGACTTCGCCAGCCTCGGCGCCAGCGCCTTCATCATCTCGTCGGACCAGGGCCTGATGCGCCGGGCGGCGGCGCAAGCACTCACGGATTTCAAAACCCTGGTCCGAACCCCGGAGGACTCGCATGTATCACAACACTGATCCCCGCGCGGCGCTTGCCGCGACCGCCGTCAGCAACGCACAAGCCGCCACGCAGTTTGCTGGTGCGGAATACGCGAAATTCTACGAAACGCCGCCGGCCGAAAACCGCAACGGCGCGCGCACCTGGTATGCGCGCGGCCAAAACTTCATCATCGCCTACAGCGATGCCGACAAGGGCGCGGTGCTGAGCCGGGCCAGCCAGCCCGACGAATATGTCGTGCTGTTGCCTGATCCCGGCGCGGGCGCCGAAATCGTGTGGGGCAACGAGCGCGTGGTCGTCAGCGGCCACTCCCTCAGTTTCGTGCCGGCGGGCGCGAGTTCGGTGACGCTGCTGGGCGCCGCCAAGGTGGTGCGCATGGTGACGGCGCTGTCCGAGGATCTCGCAAAACTATGCTCCAACGCCGCATCCTACGCGACGCCGCATCCCAATTTGCCGCCGTTCGAGCCGTGGCCGGAGGCGATCGGAGGCCGCAAGATCAGGACCTACAGTCTCGACATCGCGGCGACGCCGGGCCGGTTCGGCCGCATCTTCCGCTGCTCGACCTTCATGGTGAATTTCCTCGAGCCGCGAACCAGCCCGCGCGATCCCTCCAAGATGTCGCCGCACCACCACGACGATTTCGAACAATGCTCGCTGGCGCTGGCCGGCACCTTCATTCATCATCTGCGCTGGCCGTGGACGACGGACATGGGCGCGTGGCGCGACGACGATCACGAAAGCTGCGGATCGCCGTCGATCGCGGTGATTCCGCCGCCGTCGATCCATACCTCGCAGGCTGTCGATCCCACGCTCAATATTCTCGTCGACATCTTCTGCCCGCCGCGCGTGGATTTCTCGGCCAAGCTCGGCTGGGTGTTGAACGCCGACGAATATCCGATGCCAGCGCAAAACGCCGGCAAATCCGCCGCCTGACACGTCCTTAACGAAAGGGCCCGACCATGGTCGATCAAAAAGTGACCTATCCGTCCACCGTGCCGCTGCCCCCGCTGTCGCGCCCAGCCGAAGTCGCCGAGCTTCTGGTCGGCGCGGTCGATCTGCACTGCCACAGCGGACCGGCGGCGATGCCGCGCATTCTCGATCATCACGAGGAACTGCTGGATGCGGCGGCCGCGAAATTCCGCGCTGTGCTCTACAAGGATCACTTCTATGCCGGCATGCCGCATGCCATCCTGCTGGAGAAGCTGTTCCCCGAAACCAATGTAAAGCTGTTCTCGGGCATTGCGCTGAACAACGCCTCGGGCGGCATCAACCCGCATGCGGTCGACCACACCATCAAGCTCGGCGGCAAGATCGTCTGGATGCCGACGCTGTCGGCAGCGAACCACATCAGGGCGATGGCGAGCGGAATCTCGACCTTTCCAAAGACCTCGCAGAAAATGCTCGATCCGATTCCGCTTTCCGCGCTGGATGCCGGCGGCAAACTCACCGACGATACCAAAAAGGTGATCGATCTCATTGCCGAGGCCGACATCATCCTGGCCGGCGGTCACCTGCCGGCCAGCGAGCTTCACATCCTGTTCGGCGAGGCGGCGCGGCGCGGCGTCAAGAAGATGATGGTCAATCATCCGACCTATATCGTCGGCTGCAGCGATACCGACATCCGTCAGCTGGTCGCCCTCGGGGTCAAGATGGAACATTCGATCTGCATGTTCATCGAGGGAAAATCGCTGAAATACAGCCCCGACGATCTCGCGCATCTGATCGAAGTGGCCGGGGTGGACAACACGATTCTGTCGTCCGACCTCGGGCTGCAGAACTCGCAGCGTCCGGTCGACGGTTTCCGCAGCATCACCCAGATACTGCTCGATCTGCAGATGCCGCGGCCGGCGATCAAGAAGCTGATCAGTGACAATGCGGCGGGGTTCCTGAATCTTCCGGTGGTTCAGTCGGCTGCGCAGAACGCCGCCTAGGTCAGTGTTTCCTTGGTTCGAATCATATCAGGCAGCCTCGGCGAGTTTGTAGGACCAAGTGTGGATGACCGGATGTCGATTAACGTCCTTGATGCCGAGCATGATGCGTTCCTTCAGTTCTTGTTTTGATGCTACC
>JBBRSX010000106.1:0-22150 GCA_038244925.1 Hyphomicrobiales bacterium
AAGCAGTCGATCTTTTCGTTTCAGGGCGCCGCGCCGCACGAATTCGATCTGCGCCGCCGGGCATTGAAGAAACGATTCGAGGATGCCGGGCTGAAATTCGATCCGGTCTCCTTCACCTATTCGTTCCGCTCGGGACCGGCGATCTTGCAGTCGGTCGACCATGTGTTTCGCGAGCAGGATATCTATCGCAGCATTCATTCGGTCGAGACCGGCTATCCGATCCACCATTCGCTGGAGGACGCGGGCCCCGGCCTGATCGATCTCTGGGAACTGGCCGAGGCCGACGACCGGCAGGACATCGAGGGCTGGCGCGCGCCGTTCGACGGCGTCTCGCTGACCAGTCCGGAAGTGAAGCTATCCCGCCGGATTCAGGCCGAGATCAAGGCGCTGGTCGACGGCGGCACCATGACCGGCAGTAAAAGCGCGCGCCGGCCGCTGCGCTATGGCGACATGCTGGTGCTGGTGCGACGCCGCGGCAACGCCTTCGACGCCGTGATCCAGTCGCTGAAGCACGCCAACATCCCGGTCGCCGGCGCCGACCGGCTCAAGCTCACCGAGCATATTGCGATCATCGACCTGATGAACCTCGCCGACGCGCTGCTGCTGCCGCAGGATGATCTTGCATTGGCGGTGGCGCTGAAGAGCCCGCTGTTCGGCCTCACCGACGATGATCTGTTCAAGCTGGCGCGGGACCGCAAGGGTTCGCTGCGCGCGGCGCTGACCGCCCGCGCCGCAACAGATGGCCTGTTGCGGGACGTGCTGTGGCGGTTCGAACAATGCGAGCGTCGCGTTGTCAGCGAGACGCCGTTTGCGTTCTACGCCTGGCTGCTCGGCGGCGACGGCGGCCGGGCACGAATTCTGCGTCGGTTGGGACACGAAGCCAATGACGCGCTCGACGAGTTTCTCGAACTGGCGCTGAACTACGAGCGCAAGGCGCCGGCCTCGCTGCAAGGCTTTATGGCCTGGCTGCGCGCGGCCGACACCGAGGTCAAGCGCGACATGGAAATCTCGCGCGACGAAGTCCGGGTCATGACGGTGCACGGCGCCAAGGGGCTGGAGGCCTCGGTCGTGTTCCTGGTCGACACCACGACGTCGCCTTCGGATACGCAGCGGCTGAAACTGATCAACCTGCCGCAAGGCAATGCCGGGCCGCATGCGCCGGGTGTCGTGGTCTGGGCCGGCCGCAAGGCCGAAGACCCCACCTCCGTCGTCGCCGCGCGCGCGGCCATGATCGCCGATACCGAGGACGAGTATCGCCGTCTGCTCTATGTCGCGATGACGCGCGCGGCCGACAGATTGATCGTCGGCGGCTGCATGCCCGGCAACATGAACACGGTGCGCAAATTCTCCTGGTACGACCTGATCACCAAGGGTCTGGCCAATTCTGATTTGCAGATGCAGGAGATCGAGACCCCGAGCGGCAAGGTGACGCGCTATGCACTGGCTGAGGAAACCGCGCCTTCCGCCAAGCCGGACACCACGTCTGCTGCGAGTACGGAGATCGTGCTGCCAAACTGGCTGCTGACGCCGGCACAGCCCGGGCTATCCACGGAAAACCCGTTGCGGCCTTCCGAACCCGCCGATGACGCCGGCCATCCGGTTCGCAGCGCTGAATCCATGACGCAGCGGGCTCGCGCGCTTCAGCGCGGCACGCTGGTGCATCGGCTGCTGCAATCACTGCCCGAGATCGCAAGCGAGCGCCGCCGCGATGCCGCGCTGGCTTTTCTCGCCCGCAATGCCGATGGCTGGACGGCGGACGAACAACAAACGCTGGCGGAAGGCGCGCTGGCCTTGATTGCGGACGCGCGTTTTGCGCCGGTGTTCGCACCCGGCAGCCGGGCCGAGGTCTCGATCGTCGGCCGGCTCGAACGGCCGCACCGGCCGCCGGCGCTGGTTTCGGGGCAAATCGACCGCCTGGTGGTCGGGGATCACGAGGTTCTGATCGTCGATTTCAAGACCAACCACGCCCCGCCAAAGCAGGAAGCCGAGGCCCCGAGCGGATATATCCGCCAGCTCGCGCTGTATCGGGCCGTGCTCGGTAAACTTTATCCCCAGCGGCTGGTCCGCGCGGCGCTGCTTTGGACCGAATCGGCTGAATTCATGGAGCTTTCCGCCCCTGCGCTGGACGCGGAGCTGGCCACCCTTATCCAAGGGGATGACCGTGCTTGACCCGGCAAGAACGCGTTCATAGGTTTGCCGCATCATACGAGGCGCGATTCTCCAGGCCGCGCCCCCTAATCCAGCAGAACGAGGTATTCCCATGGCCGTTGGCAAGGTTTCTGACGCCGATTTCGAAGCTGAAGTGCTGAACGCGACCGGCCCGGTCGTAGTCGATTTCTGGGCCGAATGGTGTGGCCCGTGCCGCATGATCGCGCCCGCGCTCGACGAGATTTCCGGCGCGCTGGGCGACAAGGTCAAGATCGTGAAGCTGAACGTCGACGAGAGCCCGAAGACGGCCTCGAAATACGGCGTGATGTCGATCCCGACCCTGATGATCTTCAAGGGCGGCGAAATGGCCTCGCGCCAGGTCGGTGCCGCGCCGAAGCAGAAGCTGCAGCAGTGGATCACCGCCGCGGTGTGATCGGCTTCAAACGACCGTTATGATGAAAGCGGCCGGCGAATCGCCGGCCGTTTTGTTTTGCGGCGTCAGCCGATCCACCCCGTCTCGATCGCTGACGCGAGTTCAGCCTGCCCGTTCTGCCGTGCCAACGCGGCCATCGGGGCATGATCATACGGCACGTGCCGGAACGTGACGCGCCACTTGCCATCGGCGAGTTCGAGGATCGCGTAACGCGCATCCGGCGTTCCGGCTTCGATGACATGCGGAAACGGATGGGTGTCGCGATAGCCGGGCGAGCCGACGCTGCCGGGATTGACGATCAGGCGGCCGTCGCGAAGCTGGACCCCGCGCGCAAGATGGGTATGCGCGCAGAGGATCAGGGATTGCGTGATTCCTTTTGCTCTCTCCTCGATCGCGTCGAGTGACGACATGCGTACGGTGCCATCGGGCAAAACTGTCTCCAGCCAATAGACCTCGTCATGGTCAGGGGTGGCGTGGCAGAGGAAGACTTTTTCGCGATACACGGATGTCTTCGGCACCGACAGCAGCCAGTCGAGATGTCTGGCCTCGAGCTGCGCATGCGCCGGCCGGTCCCACGAGCCCATCTTCTCCGGCGGCCGGTCGATCAGGTAGCGATCATGGTTTCCGAGCACGTGGACGGCATCGAGCGCCATCAGCGCATCCATCGTGCGCCGCGCATCGAGCGGACCGCTCGCCATGTCGCCGAGATTGACGATGTCAGTGATGCCCTGCGCGCGGATATCGGCCAGCACGGCTTCAAGTGCGAGATAGTTTCCGTGCACGTCGGCAATCGCGGCAAAGCGCATGGCCAATCTCATCCAGAAGCATGAGAACGCCGCACCGAGCGTCCGGGCACGCATTTTCTATGCAGGAGGCGTGCCGTTGACGGCGAGCACGTGACCGGCGAGGTAGAGCGAGCCGGTGATCAGGATCCGCGGCGGCACTTCGTAGGCGAGGCGCGACAGCGTCTGCAGCGCGGCTTCGACGCCCGGTGCATTTTCGACGCGCATGCCGAGCGCGCGCGCGGCATCCGCCAGCCGGTCAGGCGGCATCGCATTAGCGCGCGAGGGGACCGGTACCGCCATGATGTGGCGAGTCAGCCCGGCGAAATTGGCGAGAAAGGCACCGGCATCCTTGTTCGCCATCATGCCTGCGATCACGACCAGCGGCCGCGACACCCGCTCCTCGAGATCACCGAGCGCCGCTGCCGCGACGCGGCCACCCTCGGCATTGTGTCCACCATCGAGCCAGATTTCGCAGCCCGGAGGTCCCTGCTCGACCAGCGCCCCCGAGACCAGACGCTGCATCCGCGCTGGCCATTCAGCGTTGACGATGCCGGCCTCGAACGCCGGCATCCCGATCCTGAACGCATCGATCGCACGCAGGGTCGCGATCGCGAGCCCTGCATTGTCGAACTGATGCCGTCCGAACAGTTTTGGCGCCGCCAGGTCCATCAGGCCGCGCTCGTCCTGATAGACCAGCCGGCCACGCTCGATGCTGACATGCCATTGCTGACCAGCCGCATGCATCGGCGCCCGCACGCGGTTGGCCTGTGCTTCGATCACCGCCATCGCTTGCGGCGCCTGCTCGGCGCAAATCACCGGCACGTTACGTTTGATAATCGCGGCCTTCTCGCCGGCGATTTCGGTCAGTGTGTTACCGAGAAATTCGGTGTGATCCATACTGACCGGCGCGATGACGGTGGCGAGCGGCGCGTCGATCACATTGGTGGAATCGAGCCTGCCGCCTAGACCGGTCTCCAGCAGCACGACATCCGCCGGATGCCGGGCGAACAGGCAAAATGCCGCCGCGGTCTCGATCTCAAAGATCGTGATCGGCTGACCCTTGTTGGCCCGCTCGCAATGTTCGAGCGTGCCGCGCAACTCGTCATCGTCTACCAGCACGCCGCCGCTGTTGCGGCCGAGGCGATAGCACTCGTTGATCCGGACCAGAAAAGGCGAGGTAAAAACGTGGACGCGCAGGCCGGCGGCTTCGAGAATTGCACGCAGGTAGGCGATGGTCGAGCCCTTGCCGTTGGTGCCGGCGATATGGATCACCGGGGGCAGTTGCCGTTCGGGGTGATCCAGCGCCGCCAGCAGCCGGTGCATGCGATCGAGGCTGAGATCGATTTGCCGGGGATGCAGGGCCGACAGCCGCGCGATCAGTTGATCGAGCGGTTCAGATTTGGCGGCAGGTGCGTTCACGCGTGGGGAGCGGCCGGCACCGCTTCCGGCGCCTGGACGATCTGCGCGGGATCGGTGACAACGGGCGCAGGTTTGGAAACGACCTCGATCGCCGGCGACTTGGTCAGCAGCCGGCACAGCCGTGCAAGGGTCGGACGCATCTCGTGGCGATGCACCACCATATCCACCATGCCGTGGTCGAGCAGATATTCGGCCCGCTGAAAACCTTCCGGCAGTTTCTCGCGAATGGTCTGTTCGATCACGCGCGCGCCGGCGAACCCGATCAGCGCACCGGGCTCGGCGATCTGCACGTCGCCGAGCATGGCGTAGGACGCGGTGACGCCGCCGGTGGTCGGGTTGGTCAGCACCACGATGTAGGGCAGCTTTGCCTCGCGCAGCATCTGCACGCCGACGGTGCTGCGCGGCATCTGCATCAGCGACAAAATGCCTTCCTGCATCCGCGCGCCGCCGGAAGCGGCGAACATGATGAACGGCGATTTCTTTTCGACCGCGAGCTCCATGCCGCGCACGATCGCTTCACCCGCGGCCATGCCGAGCGAGCCGCCCATGAAATCGAAATCCTGCACCGCGATCACGACGCCGGCGCCTTCGAGCTTGCCGAAGCCGACCTTGACCGCATCGTTCATCCCGGTCTTGGCGCGCGCATCCTTGATGCGATCGGCATATTTGCGCTCATCGCGAAATTTCAGCGGGTCGGCGGTCACGTCGGGTAGCGCGATGTCGTACCAGGTCTCGTTGTCGAACACCGACTTCAGCCGCGCCGCCGCGCCCATGCGCATGTGGTAGTTCGAGCCGGGGATCACGAACTGGTTGGCTTCGACGTCCTTGTAGAACACGAGCTGCCCGGAATCCGGGCACTTGATCCACAAATTCTCCGGCGTCTCGCGCCGCAGGATGCTGCGGATCTTCGGCCGGACGACGTTGGTGAGCCAATTCATGTTTCGCTCCGAAATGCGGCTGGACGCATTAGTGAGAATATATGGCGGCCTGGGCTAAACCCGACAAGCCGCTGGTAACGCCTATTTCCACGCAATTGTGGCTTATTCCGCGGCCTGTTTCGCTCCCCGCACACCCTGCGCCAGGGCGGCGACCAGATCGACAACCGCGGTAACGGTTTTGGCGGTGGCGCGGCCCTCGGCGTCGAGGCTGCCGTGGAGGGCATCGACCAGCGCCGTGCCGACCACGGCGCCGTTGGAATTTTCGGCAATCGCGCGCGCCGCTTCCGGGGTGCGGATGCCGAAGCCGACACAGATCGGCAATTTGGTGTGACGTTTGATACGGGCGACGGCTTCGCCGACCACGCTCGAATCGGCACTGGCGCTGCCGGTGATACCGGTGACCGCGACGTAATAGACAAAGCCCGACGTGTTCGCGAGCACCGCAGGCAGCCGCTTGTCGTCGGTGGTCGGCGTCGCCAGACGGATGAAATTGAGACCCGCCTTCATCGCCGGCAGACACAGTTCGGTATCTTCTTCCGGCGGCAGATCGACGATGATCAGCCCGTCAACACCGGCGGCCTTGGCATCGACCAGGAATTTATCGACGCCGTAGATATAGATCGGATTGTAGTAACCCATCAGCACCAGCGGCGTAGTGTCGTCGTCCTTGCGGAACGCGCGCACCATCTCCAGCGTCTTCCTCAGGGTCATGCCAGCCTTGAGCGCGCGCAAACCCGCCGCCTGGATCGACGGCCCGTCGGCCATCGGATCGGTAAAGGGCATCCCGATCTCGATCATATCGGCGCCCGCCTTCGGCAGCGCCTTGATGATGTCGAGCGAGGTCTTTGGATCGGGATCGCCGGCCATCACAAAGGTAACGAAAGCCGCGCGGCCCTGTTTCGCGAGTTCGGCAAAGCGTGTGTCGATACGAGTGCTCACTTCTTCTTGCCCTTCAGGATATCGCCGACCTGCGGGACGTCCTTGTCGCCACGGCCGGAGAGGTTGAGCACCATCAGGTGATCCTTGGGCCGCTTCGGCGCGAGCTCCATAATTTTCGCGATGGCGTGCGCCGGCTCCAGCGCGGGGATGATGCCTTCGAGCCGCGACAGCAACTGAAACGCGGCCAGCGCCTCGTCGTCGGTCGCCGACAAATAAGTGACGCGGCCGGTCTCGTGCAGCCAGGAATGCTCCGGGCCGATGCCGGGATAATCCAGCCCCGCCGAAATCGAATGCGCGTCCTGGATCTGGCCGTCGTCGTCCATGAGCAGGTAAGTGCGGTTGCCGTGCAGCACGCCCGGGCGGCCACCGGCAATCGACGCCGCATGCAACTGTGTCAGGCCATGGCCCGCCGCTTCGACACCAAAGATTTCGACGGAGGGATCGTCGAGGAACGGATGAAACAGCCCCATCGCATTGGAGCCGCCGCCGATGCAGGCGATCAGCGAATCCGGCAGGCGCCCCTCGGCTTCCTGCATCTGCTGGCGGGTCTCGGTGCCGATGATCGACTGGAAGTCGCGCACCATCATCGGATAGGGATGCGGGCCGGCGACGGTGCCGATGCAGTAGAAGGTGTTGTGCACATTGGTAACCCAGTCGCGCAGCGCATCGTTCATCGCGTCTTTCAGCGTACGCGAGCCCGACTGCACCGGGACCACCTTGGCGCCAAGCATTTCCATGCGAATGACATTCGGCTGCTGCCGCTCGACGTCGACCGCGCCCATATAGACGATGCATTCGAGTCCGAACCGCGCGCACAATGTCGCGGTGGCGACGCCGTGCTGGCCAGCTCCGGTCTCGGCGATGATGCGCTTCTTGCCCATGCGGCGCGCAACCATGATCTGGCCGAGCACGTTGTTGACCTTGTGCGAGCCGGTGTGATTGAGCTCTTCGCGCTTGAAATAGATTTTCGCGCCGCCGAGATGCTCGGTCAGGCGCTCGGCGAAATACAGCGGCGACGGCCGGCCGACATAGTCCTTGAGATAGCCGTTCATCTCCTTTTGGAAGGCCGGATCGGCCTTGGCGTCGGCATAGGCCTTTTCGAGGTCGAGGATCAGAGGCATCAGCGTTTCCGCGACAAAGCGGCCGCCGAAAATGCCGAAATGGCCGCGCTCGTCTGGCCCGCTGCGGAAGGAGTTGGGCAGGTTTGGATTCATCGGACCATCAGTTCTTCGCTGGCGCGCGCGGCGCGAATAAATTTGAGGATCATCTCGGGATCCTTGATACCCGGCGAACGCTCGACGCCGGAGGAGACGTCGACGCCGCCGGCGCGGGTAACGCGAATGGCCTCGGCCACGTTGTCGGGGTTAAGGCCGCCCGAAACCATGAAGGGCAGTTTGAGATCGAGTTTTTCCAGTACGTGCCAGTCGAACACCGCGCCGAGCCCGCCCGGGCGGGTGGCGCCCTTGGGCGCGCAGGCATCGAACAGGATGCGGTCGGCAACGCCGGCAAAACCAGCCAACACGGCGAGATCGGCTGAGGTCTCGACCGCGATCACCTTCATGACCGGCAGGCCAAATTTGGCCTTGATGTCGCGAACCCGCGCGGTGGTTTCCTTGCCGTGCAATTGCAGCAGGTCCGGCTGCAGGGTTTCGACGATATTGGACAACGTCGCGTCGTCGGCATCGACCGTCAGCGCCACCTTGGTGGCGCGGCCCCTGGTCTGGCGGCCGAACTCACGCGCGGTTTCGAGGCTGAGATGCCGCGGCGACGGCGGGAAGAACACGAAACCCACCATGTCGGCGCCAGCCCCCAGCGCGGCGTCGAGCGTCTCGCGCGTGGACAGGCCGCAAATTTTGACAAGCAGGGACATGGTCTCTCGGGGCGGATTTGAGCCGCGACGGTTTGGAACGGGGCTTAAGGGGCGGGTTCTACAACGTCGCGCCCTGCTTGTCTCGCCCGGCGGCCCCGTAAATGCCGCGTTGGCCGGGCGCCGGAAGCCGCTGCTGATCGACCCGGGAAGCCACGGCCGCGGCCCGTACATCGGCGGCCTCAGCCCGGGCATGGCGGGCGTCGGCCTCGTGCTGGCGCGCGGCGCGGCGCCAGTGGCGCTGCCGGAACCAGGTCGCCATCCCGCCCGCCGCGACGCCCAGAATGGCGACCAGGATGATGACGACGAACAGCGGCAGCGTGACCGCCACCGACGGATCGGCGGAATTGAACGGATCGAACGACACCGTCACCAGATGGCGATTGGCGACCGCAAAAACGATGAAAAGGAGCCCCAGGGGGATGACGACCAGCGCCGTGAAAAACTTTCGCATGACCATCTCTCGTACTGATGGAGATCGGCGGGCCAAATCTCAGGGACAAGCCCCCGTAACAGGCCCGGCAACGCCGGCTACAGATCGTCAGAACCCGCTTAAAGCCTTAAACGGCCGCCTCGGGCGTGGCCTCGTCGCGATTCAGCCGTTCGCGCATTTCCTTGCCGGTCTTGAAGAACGGGACGCTCTTCTGGTCGACCGGCACGTGCGCGCCGGTACGCGGATTGCGGCCAGCGCGCGCCGGACGATGCTTGACCGAGAAAGCGCCAAAGCCGCGCAACTCGACCCGGTCGCCGCGCGCCAGGGCGGCCACGATCTCATCGAGAATCGCGTTCACGATGTTCTCTACATCCCGCTGGTAGAGGTGCGGGTTGTGCTCTGCGATGCGCTGAACAAGCTCGGATTTGATCATCGATACTGGGATCCACGGTCGTGCGGATATCCATTTCCGTGAAAATACCTTGAACTGTCAAGACGCTAAATGAATTTTGGGCCACGCGAATTGACGTGACAAACCGACCGGAGGGGGTTTGTGACGATGCTCGCAATGCGGGAGGACCGTCCCGGGCGGTTCAATTCGACCCCGTCGGCCGCCACAAAGCCAGCATGCCGTCCAGCCGGAGCTGATCGACCGCCTGGGCTACGCCGGCCTGCTCGACCTGCCGCGCGATGCTGCCCAGACCGAGGGCATCGAGCGTGATCGAAGCGGCGGTTCGCAGGAATGTCAGGTCGCCAAACCGCGGGCTGAGCTTGTAGTCACGTACGGGCAGCCCGCTCTTGACGTTTTTCTCGGCAACCAGCCACGCGACCGCGGCTTTTTCATCGCCGAGCTGATCGATCAGCTTCAGCTCGACCGCCTGACGGCCGGTGAACACACGTCCGTCCGCCACCTTCTCAAGCAGCGCGTCATCCATGCCGCGCCGCGTCTTCACGAGGTCGCGGAACCAGGCATAGGAATCCTTCACCAGCGCGTCGAGGGCGGCGCGCGCCTCCGGGCTGGTCGGCTCGAAACCATTCGGCGCAGCCTTCAGCGGCGAGGATTTCACTTCCTCGACCTTGACGCCGACGGTCTTCAACAGCTCGGTGAAATTCGGAAACTGAAACAGCACGCCGATCGAACCGACCAGCGAGCTCTGCTGGGCGATGATGCGATCGGACGCAATGGCCGCGATGTACCCGCCCGACGCCGCCAGCCCCTCGACTACCACGACCAGCGGCTTCTTGGCCTTGAGGCGCACCAGTGCGTCATAGAGCTGTTCGGAACCGGCGGTGGTGCCGCCCGGCGAATTGATATGGACGATGACGGCGGCGGCCTGCGATTTCTCCAGCCGCTCCAGCGCCTCGACGCGATCATGATCGCTGCGAATCAGCCCCTCGATATTGACGCGCGCGATCGATCCTGACGAGGTCAGCGAGGCGCGGCCGCTCGGGGTCGCGATGACGCCGACGGCGACCACCGCCGCGATCGCGACCACGGCGGCGGCAACGCGCCAGAAGGTCAGCTTGCGGCGGATCCTGCGGCGATCGACGATCACATCCGAATCGAGCGACATCAAAATTCTCCCAAAGTATCCCGCGCGTTTTGCATCCGCAGCGCTAGCGAAGCGTTATCCAGATACATCAATTGCGACGCAATATGAAGAAAACAAGGCCTCTCTTTCCCTCTCCCCTTGTGGGAGAGGGTGGCGCCGAACGAAGTTCGGCGCCGGGTGAGGGGTCTGTCTCCGCGGATAGAGACCCCTCATCCGCCTTCGCTCCGCGAAGGCACCTTCTCCCACAAGGGGAGAAGGGAAGAAGGCGTCGCCTCCCCAAAAACAAAAAGGCCCCAGTCGAAACCGGGGCCTGATTGCTCGGACAGATAAGCCGAAAGGCTTACTTGTCGCGGTTCTTGAGCGCGGTGCCGAGAATGTCGCCCAGCGTCGCTCCCGAATCGGAGGAGCCGTACTGCGCGATGGCTTCCTTCTCTTCGGCAACTTCCAGCGCCTTGATCGAGACCTGCACCTTGCGGGCCTTCTTGTCGAACTGGATCACGCGGGCATCGACCTTTTCGCCGACGGCGAAACGTTCGGCGCGCTGATCGTTGCGATCGCGGGCAAGCTCGGAGCGCTTGATGAAGGTGGTGAAGTCGGTGCCCGAGATCTTCACCTCGATGCCGGCTTCCTTCACTTCAAGCACTTCGCAGGTCACGACCGCGCCCTTCTTGACGTCGCCCGGCTCGGCGAAGGGATCGCCTTCGAGCTGCTTGACGCCGAGCGAGATGCGCTCCTTTTCGACATCGACGTCGAGCACCACGGCCTTGACCATGTCGCCCTTCTTGAAGTTGTCGATCACCTGCTCGCCCGGAAGCTTCCAGTCGAGGTCGGACAGATGGACCATGCCGTCGACGTCGCCTTCGAGGCCCAGGAACAGACCGAACTCGGTCTTGTTCTTGACTTCGCCTTCGACGGTCGAGCCGACCGGGAACTTCTCGACGAAGACTTCCCAGGGATTGCGCATGGTCTGCTTGAGGCCGAGCGAAATCCGGCGCTTGACCGAATCGACTTCGAGAACCTGCACTTCGACTTCCTGCGATGTCGAAACGATCTTGCCGGGGTGCATGTTCTTCTTGGTCCACGACATTTCCGAGACGTGGATCAGGCCTTCGATGCCCGGCTCCAGCTCGACGAACGCGCCGTAGTCGGTGATGTTGGTGACGCGGCCGGTGAAGCGCGCGTTGAGCGGGTACTTCGCCTCGATGCCCTGCCACGGATCGTCCAGCAACTGCTTCATGCCGAGCGAAATGCGGTGGGTCTCGTGGTTGATCTTGATGATCTTGACCTTCACGGTCTGGCCGATGGTGAGCACTTCGGTCGGGTGATTGACCCGGCGCCATGCGATATCGGTGACGTGAAGCAGGCCGTCGATGCCGCCGAGGTCAACGAACGCACCGTAATCGGTGATGTTCTTGACCACGCCGTCGATCACCTGACCCTCTTCGAGGTTCTGCACCAGTTCCTGGCGCTGCTCGGCGCGGGTCTCTTCGAGAACCGTGCGGCGCGACACCACGATGTTGCCGCGGCGGCGGTCCATCTTCAGAATCTGGAACGGCTGCGAATTGTTCATCAGCGGTGCGACGTCGCGGATCGGACGGATGTCGACCTGCGAGCGCGGCAGGAACGCCACCGCGCCGTCGAGGTCGACCGTGAAGCCGCCCTTGACCTGGTTGAAGATGACGCCGTGAACCTTCTCGTTGTTGTTGAAGGCCTTCTCGAGCTTGCCCCAGCTTTCCTCGCGGCGCGCCTTGTCGCGCGACAGCACGGCTTCGCCGAGCGCATTCTCGATCCGGTCGAGGAACACCTCGACTTCGTCGCCAACCTTGAGTTCGCTTTCGCGGCCGGGTCCTGCGAATTCACGCAGCGCCACGCGGCCTTCGGTCTTCAGGCCGACGTCGATGACGGCCATGTCTTTTTCAATTGCAACTACCTTGCCCTTGATGACGGAGCTTTCCTGCAGATTGCCGCCGGCGAAGGACTCGTCCAGCATCGCAGCGAAATCGTCACGGGTAGGATTATAAGAAGCAGCAGTCGAAGCCATTTGTTCTCCAGATGCGGGATTGCCGGCCATTCGGGTCAAGGGGCGTATCGCGCGTGAAGTGTCAGGGTTCCGCAAACCCTGACGACCGCATTTGCGGGAGTGCGCAAAAGCGGGCCGGCAGCTTGCCTGCACGTTCGATACGTTGATTTATCCGGGGCCTGAAATACCGACTTCAAGAACCTGGAGCGGGACATTCCTCCAATGACGGCAGGGGCTAAAACCTCCTGCCGGCCCGCTCGGACAGCCCTGATCTCATCGATGGCGGCCCGGATGGCGCTGGATATAGCCCCAAGGGCCATTTTCGGCAAGCTGGAAATGGCCGATTTACGGGCCCTTAAGGCTGACAGGTAGTTTGCTGCGGCCACATTAACCGGCTGTTTCAACGGCTTGTTGACCGCATTGCGCGAAAGCCCTCAGCACCGGGGATTTGCGGAACCCGGCCTTAAGCACGCCCCCACACAATCACACCATTACAAAAACAGGGGGAATGCCATCATGAAGAGCTTTATCGTACTGGCGGCCGTCGCCATTTTGACCGTTGGAAATGCCATTGCCGCTATGCCCGGCGCAGCCGGCTCGGTGCGGACCATCTCCGCCGCCCAGCCCGTCGTGACCATGGCCGAGCAGGAACTGCCGTTCGACCGTTACTGGTCCAAGAACTGATCAAGAACTGATCAGCTCGTTCCGCGCTTGGCGCGGACGGCTTCGACGATCGCGACGGCAGCGGCAACGCTGCCTTCGACGTCGAGATTTGAGTTATCGAGGATATGCGCGTCGGCGGCCGCCTTCAGGGGTGCCGCGGCGCGATTCCGGTCGCGCTCGTCACGCTTGATGATATCGGCCAGAATCAACGCCTCGTCGGCCGCTTCACCACGGGCGCCCGCTTCGAGGGCGCGGCGACGGGCGCGCACCTGCGGGTCGGCGACAACAAAAATCTTCACATCGGCATTCGGACAGATCACGGTTCCGATGTCGCGACCGTCGAGCACGGCGCCGGGCGGCGCGCCAGCGAACTGGCGCTGAAAGCTGACCAGCACCTCACGCACTCCGGGGATAGCCGACACCACGGAAGCGGCATCGCCGATCCGCTGCGACTTCAACGCCAGATCGCCGAATATTTCGGGGTCGAGCGCCATCGCAGCGGCCACCGCCTGCGCTTCGTCGGTCAGCTCCAAATCCCGATCCAGCAGCATCTTGGCGACCGCGCGGTAAATCAGGCCGGTGTCGAGGTGGCGAAAACCGTAATGCCGGGCGAGCCGCCTGCCGAGCGTGCCCTTGCCGGAAGCCGCCGGTCCGTCGATGGCGATGATCATGAAAACTCGGCTCCCAGCGATCGCATCATCGGGATGAAATCGGGAAAGCTGGTGGCGATGAACGCTGTATCGTCGACCTTGACCGGCTTGTCCGCGGCAAGCCCCATCACCAGCGCCGACATCGCGATGCGGTGATCCATGTGGGTCGCGACGATCCCGCCGCCCGGCACGTGCCCCCTGCCCTCGACGATTAGATCGTCGCCTGACACCTCGACCTTGACGCCGTTGACGCGCAGCATGTCGGCGGTCGCTTCCAGCCGGTCGGATTCCTTGACGCGCAATTCCTTGAGGCCGCGCATGATGGTGGTGCCTTCCGCGAAGGAAGCCGCGACCGCCAGCACCAGATATTCGTCGATCATCGAGGGCGCGCGCTCCGGCGGCACCTCGACGCCACGCAGTTTGGACGCACGGACGCGCAGTTGCGCCATCGGCTCACCGGCGTCGCCGCGCACCTCGCTCTCCTCGATCGACGCGCCCATCTCGCGCAATGTCGTGAACAGGCCGGTGCGCAGCGGATTGGTCATGACATCGGAGAACACGATGTCGGAGCCCTCGACGATCAGCGCAGCCACGATCGGGAATGCCGCCGAGGATGGATCGGCCGGAACCACGACGTCGGCGCCGTGCAATTCGGGCTGGCCAGTGAGCGCAATCCGGCGGCCGTGGCTGCCTTCATGGGAAGATGTGATTTCCGCGCCGAAATGCTTCAGCATCAGCTCGGTATGGTCGCGGCTGGCTTCCTGCTCGATCACGGTGGTAACGCCGGGGGCAGCGAGCCCCGCCAGCAGCACCGCCGACTTGATCTGGGCGGAGGCCACCGGGGTCCGGTACAGGATCGGCAGGGGATCGCGGGCGCCGTGCAGGGTCAGCGGCAGGCGGCCCCCTTCTTTGGTCTCGCCGGTTCTGGCCCCCATCAGTTCCAGGGGGTCCAGGATCCGCCGCATCGGACGGGAGCGCAGCGAGGCATCGCCATCGAAAACCGCCGTTATCGGGCAGCCGGCCACCGCTCCCATTACCAGCCGGCAGCCGGTGCCGGAATTGCCAAAATCGAGCGGGGCGGCCGGCTCGGCAAAGCCCGCCACGCCGACACCCCGCACCGACCAGGCAAACGGACCGGTCCGCTCCACCTTGGCACCAAGCGCCTGCATCGATTTGGCGGTATTGAGGACGTCTTCGCCCTCCAGCAGCCCCGAAATCCTGGTTTCGCCGACCGAAAGCGCGCCGAGGATCAAGGCGCGGTGCGAAATCGACTTGTCGCCGGGAACGCGGACTTTACCGGTCAGGGGGCCGCTGGCGCGGGATTCCAGCGGGGTCTGGGGGGCAAGCAGATCTGAATGGGTCAAGATTGTGTCCTCTGCGGCGGGGCAGTATCACATGGGCCACACGGCGTCACGCGGCCGTCATTTGCGTCAAAGCGCTATTGACACCAGCCCCTCAACTAGCCAAGTGAAGCACCGTTTTTCAGAATTTCCCAGGATTCCACACGTGGCCAAATCCGATCTCGGAACCAAACGCATTTGCCCGACGACGGGTAAGAAATTCTACGACCTAGGCAAGACCCCGGTGATTTCGCCCTACACCGGCGAGGTGGTGCCGATTGCGCCGATCGCGCCGCCGCGGGCTGCCCGTGGCGATGCCGCACGCGCCGCTGCCGCTGCTTCTGCCGCTTCCGCCGCCGACCAGCCGGAGGCCGCCGAGGTCGAAGAGGTCTCGCTGGAGGAGGCCGACGCCGAGGAGAACAGCGGCAAGGTCAAGGCCGCGGTGCCCGAGTCGGAAGACGATATCGAGGTCGACGAGACCATCGAGGACGATGACGACGACGACTCCACCTTCATTCCGGACGAGGAAGAAGGCGACGAGGACGTCACCGACATCATCGGCGACGTCGGCAACGACGAAGAGACTTGAGATCGACCCTGAACTGTGGTTCAGGGTCATGCCCGCAGGCCTGATTTGAGGCGGCTTGCGATTCTATGGGGCCATAGCTCAGCTGGGAGAGCGCTTGCATGGCATGCAAGAGGTCGGCGGTTCGATCCCGCCTGGCTCCACCACGCTTCGCCCTACGGGCTTCGCGTGGCGCAGCCACGGGATGCCCGTAGGGCGAAGCGTGGTGCCCGGCATAGCCCGAAGGGCGACGACGGGCTGGTAGACGCGAACTGACTTATAGTTCTTTGGATCTGCGTGGACGCCTATGTGGTACGTCTACATCATTCGCAGCATAAATTTCCCCGAGCAGGAATACGTTGGCGCCACCGCCGATTTGAAGCGGCGCTTACCCGAGCACAACGCCGGCAAATCGGCGCACACCGCGAAATTCAGGCCCTGGGAACTGGTTTGGTACTGCGCCTTCCCGGACAAGTACAAAGCGCTCGCATTCGAGAAATATCTCAAATCGCACTCCGGCCGCGCCTTCGCCAAAAAACGCCTCTGACGCCCCTGCCCCTACTCCGCCAACGCCGCATTCAGCCTGTCCCGCAGCGCCACGACATCATTCCTGATCGCCGACAGTTCCCCGAGCGAGCACGCCGAACTTGCGAGTATTCCCTCGGGCACTGCCCTGGCCTTCTCCTTCAGCGCCTGGCCCTTTGCCGTCAGCGCGATCAGTACCTGTCGCTCGTCTTTTGTGCTGCGGGTGCGCTTGAGAAGTTCGGCCGCCTCCAGCCGCTTCAGGAGCGGCGTCAGCGTGCCGGAATCCAGGAACAGCCGCTCGCCGATATCCTTCAGAGGCACGCCGTCACGCTCCCACAACACCAGCATGACCAGATACTGCGGATAGGTCAGCCCGAGGCGGTCGAGCAGCGGCTTGTAAACGCGGTTGAACGCATGCGCGGTGGAATAGATCGCAAAACAGATCTGGTTGTCCAACTGCAGCGGCCAGTCCGCCGCCGGTTTCCGTGCCATGTGCCACCTCGACCCATCAGATAGACGCCGTCACCATTCTGGGGCGGCGCGGCCCGGCATTCAATTGCGAACAATTAAATGTGAGCCAACGGATTCTATATTGCGCACAATCTAATTGTTTGCAATATGCATCACATTGAAATTCCAACCCAGGGAGAACCACCATGTCCGTCAATGTGCTCTACAAGACCAGTGCCAAGGCCACCGGTGGCCGTGATGGCCACGCCGCCACCCTCGATGGCGCGCTCGACGTCAAACTGACGACGCCCAAGGAACTCGGCGGCGGCGGTGGCGCCGGCAACAATCCCGAGCAGCTGTTCGCGGCCGGCTATGCCGCCTGCTTCATCGGCGCCATGAAGTTCGTGGCTTCCCAGGGCGGCCCCAAGGTGCCTGCGGATGCCTCGGTGACTTCCACGGTCGGCATCGGCCCGCGCACGGCCGGCGGCTTTGGCCTCGACATCGACCTCGCCGTCTCGCTGCCCGGCCTTGCCCGCGGGGAAGCGGAAGCACTGGTCGAGAAAGCCCACCAGGTTTGCCCCTATTCCAACGCCACCCGCGGCAATGTGGATGTGCGCCTGACGGTTGTGTAACGACGCCCAAAATGGCCTGCCGCACACAGCGGCGGAGCATTTTCCGTATCGCGGACAGGCCCGTCATACCCCCGTGCGCGCGAAGCCATTGCCGCCGCGCGCGAACACCGCTAGCTCAGGAATTCCATTCTTGAGCGAAGGTTGTTTCCATGAGTTCTGAAGCGGCTCCCGGCGCGATGACCGGCCTGCGCGTGGTCGATCTGACGCGCGTGCTCGGCGGTCCCTACTGCACGCAGATTCTCGCCGACCACGGCGCCGACGTCATCAAGGTCGAACCGCCGGCCGGCGACGAGGTGCGCGACTGGGGCCCTCCGTTCCACGACGAGGACGCGGCCTATTTCGTCGGCATCAACCGCAACAAGCGTTCGATCGGGCTCGACCTCGCGTCCGAGGGCGGACGCGCGGTGCTGATGAAGATGCTGGAAACCGCTGACGTCCTGATCGAGAATTTCAAGCCGGGCACGCTCGACAAATGGGGCATCGGCAACGACGTGCTGCGCGCGAAATTTCCAAAGCTCGTGCATTGCCGGATTTCCGGCTTCGGCGCCGACGGCCCGCGCGGCGGCAATCCCGGCTATGACGCGATCATCCAGGCCATGACCGGCATGATCGCCGCGACCGGCTCGCCTCAAAGCGGCCCGATGCGGATCGGCGTTCCCCTGGTCGACATCACCACCGGACTTTATGCCGCGATCGGCATCCTGATGGCGCTGTCGGAGCGGCAGCGATCGGGCCTCGGCCAGTTTCTCGAAACCACGCTGTATGAGACGGGCCTCGCGATCATGCATCCGCATGCCGCGAATTATTTCATGCACGGCAAGCCGCCGGGCCTGACCGGCAACGAGCATCCAAACCTGGTGCCCTACGCGATCTTCCCGACCAAGACCGACAACATCTTCATCGGTGTCGGCAATGACGGCACTTTCCGCAAGCTGGCCAAGGAAGTCGGCAAGCCCGAACTCGGCACCGATCCGCGCTTTGCCCGCAACAAGGACCGCATCGCCAACCGCGACGCGCTGCGCGAGGAACTGGCGGCGGTGTTCAGCCAGCACGAGGCCGAACCGCTCTGCAACCGGCTGCTGGCGGCCGGATTGCCGGCGGGTCCGGTGCAGAAGATCGACCAGGCGCTGACCAATCCGCACACCATCCATCGCGGCGATATCATCGAGAAGGACTGGTACAAGGGTGTCGCCTCGCCGATCCGGCTGGCGCGGACCAAGCCGAGCCTGCGCCGCACCCCGCCGAAATTCAGCCAGCACACCTCAGAAGTGCTGGGCGAGTTCGGCTATTCCAAAAGCGAGATCGAGGCCCTGGTCGCCAAGGGCGCGGTCTGCGGCGCCGAGCGCAAGCGCTGACGAATTATCGCCCCCGGTTAATCGTCCCGGCAGGCGCCGGGACGATCGCTGGCGAAGCGGGAACGCCGTCCCGGCTTTGGCCTATTTTCCGGCTTTTCCCCGCTATGCTTCCCCAATACGTTGCTTTCGCTTATACGGTCATTTGTCCGTCATCCGGCGCTGTTATCGCGCGAAACGAAGGTGACGACCCAACCCGGAGGAATTTCATGGCTCTTCGACAATTCGGCGCAGCGGCGGCAGTAACTGTTGCGCTCGCGCTTGCGACGCCTGCCTACGCTGTGACCGAGATCCAGTGGTGGCACGCCATGACCGGCGGCAACAACGACATCGTCAACAAGCTTGCCGCGGATTTCAACGCCAGCCAGCCCGACTACAAGGTCGTCCCGACCTTCAAGGGCAGCTATCCCGACACCATGAATGCCGGTATTGCCGCATTCCGCGCCGGCACCGCACCGCACATCATTCAGGTGTTCGAAGTCGGCACCGCGACGATGATGAGCGCAACCGGCGCCATCAAGCCGGTCTACCAGCTGATGAAGGATGCCAACGAGCCGTTCGATCCCAAGAACTATCTTCCGGCGATCACCGGTTACTACTCGACCTCGAAGGGCGACATGCTGTCATTCCCCTTCAATTCGTCGTCGATGGTGATGTGGATCAATAAGGATGAACTGAAGAAGGCCGGCGTCGCCGAGATTCCGAAGACCTGGCCGGAAGTGTTCGACGCCGCCAAGAAGCTGAAGGCAGCCGGTCACGCCACTTGCGGCTTCTCCAACGCATGGATGTCGTGGGCGAATATCGAGCAGTTTTCCGCCTGGCATAACGTGCCGATCGGTACCAAGGCCAACGGGCTCGACGGTTTCGACACCGTACTCGAATTCAATACCCCGCTGGAAACGAAGCTGCTCGAAAACCTGGTCGAACTGCAAAAGGACAAAAGCTTCGACTATTCGGGGCGCACCAACACCGGCGAAGGACGCTTCACGTCGGGCGAATGTCCGATGTTCATGACGTCCTCGGCGTTCTATCCGAACGTCAAGGCGAACGCCAAGTTCGCCTACAACGCGGTCCCGATGCCGTATTTCCCCGACGTCAAGGACGCCCCGCAGAATTCCATCATCGGCGGCGCTTCGCTGTGGGTGATGGGCGGCAAGAGCCCTCAGGAATACAAGGGCATTGCGAAATTCTTCACCTTCCTTTCGGACACCGATCGCCAAGTCTACCTGCACGAGGTTTCCGGATATCTGCCGATCACCAAGGCGGCGTACGAAAAGACCAAGGCCTCGGGCTTCTATGAAAAGAACCCGATCCTCGAAGTCCCGCTGAAGGAATTGACCAACAAACCGCCGACCGACAATTCACGCGGCCTGCGCTTCGGGGGCATGGTGCAGTTGCGCGATGTCTTTGCCGAGGAGATCGAGGCGGCGCTGGCCGGCAAGAAGCCGGCGAAGGACGCGCTCGACTCGGCCGTGTCGCGGGGCAACGCGATGCTGCGGCAGTTCGAACGCACCGCCGTCAAGTAAAGGAAGCTGAGGATCGTGGCCGGGCGACACCCGGCCACGATCCGTCCAGCGAGGCATCATGGAAAACCGGGCGATTTTCTCAGGCAGGCTGCTGCCCTATCTGCTGATCCTGCCGCAGCTTGCGATTTCCCTGATCTTTTTCTACTGGCCCGCCGTGCAGGCCCTCCAGCAGTCGTTCCTGGTGCAGGACGCCTTCGGGCTTTCGACCGAGTTCGTCTGGTTCGAGAACTACGTCACGCTGCTGCAAACCCCTGAATATTATCAGGCGATCGGAGTCACTTTTGTCTTTTCAGCGCTGGTGGCTTTCTTCTCGCTGACGCTCGGCCTGCTGCTCGCCGCGATGGCGAACCGCCGCATCGCCGGCGTCCAGATCTACCGCACGTTCCTCATCATTCCCTATGCGGTGGCGCCGGCGGTTGCCAGCGTGCTCTTCATCTTCATGTTCCAGCCCGGTCTCGGCATGATCGCGCGCGCGCTGCAACGCAACGGCATCGACTGGAATCCGGTGCTGAACGGGACGCACGCGATGATCCTCGTCGTCATCGTCGCGGTCTGGAACCAGATCAGCTACAATTTTCTGTTCTTCCTCGCCGGCCTGCAGGCCATTCCGAAAAGCGTGATCGAGGCCGCCGCGATCGACGGCGCCAAGCCGATGCGGCGGTTCTGGACCATCGTCTTTCCGTTGCTGTCGCCGACGACCTTCTTCCTGATCATCGTCAACATCACCTACGTCTTCTTCAACACCCTCGGCATCATCGACACCGCGACCGGCGGCGGGCCCAACGGCGCCACCCAAACCCTGGTGTACAAGGTGTTTCAGGACGGCAAGGTCGGCACCGATCTCGGCGGTTCGGCGGCGCAGTCGGTGATCCTGATGGTGATCGTGGTCGCGCTGACCGCGTTTCAGTTCCGCTACGTCGAGAAGAAGGTTCATTACTGAACGCCATGGTCGAGCACCGCCGATTTGGAAATTTGCTGCCCCATCTGATCCTCCTGGCCGGCGTCGCGATCGTCGCCTTTCCGGTCTATCTGGCCGTCATCGCCTCGACCCACGACAATACGGTGATCGCCAACGGCCAGATGCCGCTCTACCCCGGCTCGCACGGACTGGAGACCTACTGGAACACCATCGTCTCCGGCACCGGCAAGACCACGCGCGCGCCGGTGAGCGGCATGATGCTGAACAGCCTGATCATGGCGCTCGGCATCGCCGCCGGGACAATCGCGATCTCGATCATCTCGGCCTATGCGATCGTGTTCTTCTCGTTCCCGTTCCGGATGACGGCGTTCTGGACCATCTTCATCACGCTGATGCTGCCGGTCGAGGTGCGCATCTTTCCGACCTACAAGATCACCAGCGACCTGCACATGCTGGATTCCTATGCCGGCCTGATCCTGCCGCTGATCGCCTCGGCCACCGCCACGCTGTTGTTCCGCCAGTTCTTCATGACGGTGCCGAAGGAGCTGGTGGAGGCCTCCAAGATCGACGGCGCCGGCCCGATCCGGTTCTTTTTCGATACGCTGCTGCCGCTGTCGGTCACCAACATCGCCGCGCTGTTCGTGATCCTGTTCATCTACGGCTGGAATCAATATCTCTGGCCGCTCTTGATCACGACGCGCGACGACATGCAGACCATCGTCATCGGCATCAAGAAAATCATCGACGTGCACGACGCGCTGACCGAATGGCAGGTCGCGATGGCGACCGCCGTGCTCGCGATGCTGCCTCCGGTCGCGGTCGTCGTGCTGATGCAACGCCTGTTCGTCAAGGGCCTGATCGAGACGGAAAAATGAGATGGCTAACGTAATCCTGCGCGACGTCCGCAAGACCTATCCGGGCGGCTTCGAGGCGATCAAGGGCATCGGGCTCGAAGTCGGCGACGGCCAGTTCTGCGTGCTGGTCGGGCCCTCC
>JBBRSX010000107.1:0-22130 GCA_038244925.1 Hyphomicrobiales bacterium
CGAAAAGTTGCTTGCTCCATCCGTACAAATTCATCGGCTGCAGCCTGCGCAGCGCGGCAAGCGACCAGTCGTCGTCAAAACCCTGCGCGCCATCACCATAGGTCGCCGCCGAGGAGGCGTAGATCAGCGGCACGGCGTTCGCCGTGCACCAGTCCAGCAGCCGCAGCGACAGCCGGAAATTGGTTTCGATGACGAGATCGCCGTCGGTCGCCGTGGTTTCGGAAATCGCCCCGAGATGGATGATGGCGTCGAGCCGCCGGCCCTTCAGCCAGTCCATCAGTTCCGCCGGCGGCACGATGTCGGCGAGCTGGCGCTTGGCCAGGTTACGCCATTTGCCGTCATGGCCGAGGAGGTCGCAGACCGCCACGTCCCGGCCAGCGTCGTTCAACGCGGCCACGACGTTCGAGCCGATAAAGCCGGCACCCCCGGTCACCAGTAACATGCCGTCCCCTGCCATGATTATGCGGCGCCAGCGTTACCGCAGCGCATGATCTACCGATCATGCGCTCTCTTATAGAGGCGCGCGACCTGACGCAAAACCGGCAACCACGTTTGCGGGTCGCGCGCCCCTGCCCGGCAGGCAACGACCCCGGCTTTACCTGCTGGCTAAGAGGGGTTACCGACGGAGCCGGAATCCGCAGGCAGCAGACTTCTAAGGTATGAATAAAGATTCATCAATCGGGATCGAGATTGAGGATGCCGCCGATACACGGCCGATCCTGATCATCCCCTATATGTGGATTGGCGACTTCGTCCGCGGCCATACGGTGGTGCGTGTGCTGAAGCAGCGCTGGCCGAACCGCCCGGTTGACCTGCTGGTGACCTCGCTGTGCGCGCCGCTGGTCGACTACATGCCGGGCGTCCGCTCGGGCATCGTCTGGGACCTGCCGCGCGGCCGCCTGGCGGTGGCCAAACAGACGGCTCTGGCGGCTGAGCTTTGTACCAAAAACTATGAAACCGCGCTGGTCCTGCCCCGGACCTGGAAGGCCGCGATCGCGCCGGCGCTGGCCGGGATCCCGGAACGGGTGGGATTCTTCGGCGAGGCCCGGTTCGGGCTGATCAACCGGATGCGCTGGGACGAGAAGTCGAAGCGCCTGCCCCGCTTTATCGACAAGAACGCCGCGTTGGCGCTGCCCGATGGCGCCAAGCTGCCGCCGGAATGGCCGGTACCCCAGCTTCAGGTGCCGCCCGAGGAAGCTGCCCGCTGGCGGCAGGCCAACGGGCTCGGCACCGGGCCGGCGGTGGCGCTCGGACCCGGTTCCGTCGGCGAATCCAAACGCTGGACCTATTACCCGGAGGCCGCGCGGCTGTTGGCCGAGCGCGGCCTCGACGTCTGGGTGATCGGTGGCCCCGGTGAAAAGGCGCTGGCGCAGGAAATCGTCGCCGTCGGCGGGCCACGCGTTCGCGACCTCACGGGGACCGACCTCCGCAACGGCGTGCTGGCGATGGCGGCCGCCGGCGTCGCGATTTCGAATGACTCGGGCCTGATGCACATCGCGGCCGCGATCGGCACGCCGACGATGGGCATTTTCGGCCCTACCAGCCCCTATCTGTGGGCACCGCTGAACGGACTGGCGGCAACGGTGGTGACCACGACGAAGCTTTCCTGCCAGCCGTGCCAGCGCACGGTCTGTACCATGAACGACCATCGCTGCATGCGCGACATTGCGGCCACTGAAGTCGCCGATATCGCGCAGCGCGTGCTGCAGGAGGCGACCAACGCATGAGTGAACAAGTCCTCCGGCCCGCGGCCTTTCTCGATCGCGACGGCGTCGTCAACCACGACGACGGCTATATGGGCAACAGCGAGCGAATCCGCTGGATGCCGAATGCGGCAAAGGCGATCCGCCGGCTCAACGACGCCGGCTATTACGTATTTTTCTTCACCAACCAGTCCGGCGTCGCGCGCGGCTACTTCACCAAGGAAGAACTCAACACACTGCACGACTGGATGCGCGCCGAGCTCGCCGCGCAAGGCGCCATCATCGACGATGTCAGGTATTGCCCGCATCACCCCGCGGGCACTGTCGCCGGCTATCTGGAAGATCATCACTGGCGCAAGCCGAACCCCGGAATGATCCACGACCTGATGGCACACTGGCCGGTGCGCCACGCCGGCAGTTTTGTCATCGGCGACCGCGACACCGATATCGAAGCGGCACAAGCCGCGGGCCTGCCGGGATTCTTGTTTGGCGGTGGCGACCTCGATGCGTTCGTGGCTGACGTGATGGCTCGGACCAGGGTTTGATCAAGGACGATCGCGCCAGAACCGCCTGAGAAAATGGCTACCGCAAGGACCCCAATTCGCCGAGACTCGCTCACGGGATCGGCACGCCCAGGGCCCGTGCCGCCGCGACCGGATCAATGATCCCGTATCCGTAATCCCTATTCCAACCAGGTCCGCCGACCGCGACCTGGCGCGCGGTGTTCCTGAGCGCATCGAAAAGGACTGCCGGAGGAATGGCGGCTGGCGAAATGTTCGGATGTGAACGGAGTGCTGCCACGCATCCAGCGCCAATTGCGCAGGCTGTCGACGTGCCGCCATCCGGCTCTCTCGGGCCAAATACTTGTGATCCCAGGAAATGCGTGTAGGCCGCGAGGTCGGGCTTATCCGGGGTCGGCAGTGGAAACATGGTGACCGCTGGCCCTTGCGAGGAGTAGCCGACGCGACTGTTGTTGACATCGCATCCAGCAACCGTAAGCACTTCGGCATAAGCATTGGCACCTCGTATCGATCCGGTTGTGAGGTGCAGGAAAGGTGGCGCCGGACACGGCAGGCCCCCGTTTCCGGCCGCAAATACGATGTCGGCTCCGAGGATGGCAAGGACCCACACAAGAATATGGAACGGGTGAAACGGATTATCGATGAAGCGGCCCGGCTGCCCCGGTGAAGCATCCTCCTCGCACGGGTGAAAGATTCCCCAGCTGTTGTTGACGACGAGCGCCTTGTATGGTCCCGCCATGACGAGGTTGTTGATCCAGAAGGCGATAAGTCTCGCGTAGGCTTGGGTAGCGGCGCCGACCGTGGCCGGGACCGTATGGTTGCCCGGCGCCCGCGCGATCAGGCTTGGATAGTCGAGCAGCCTCGCTCTTGGAGCTATGGCCAGAACGTTGTAGGCGCACATCGTGCCATGACCAATCCGGTGCCCGCCCGGGGGCGTCGCCACCCTGGTGGGTGTCCAGGAATTGACACCATCGAGGATCGGTGGATCTCCCATTTGCCTTGACGGAAGAGGATATGCAGGGCGAGGCCTCATGGAATACGCTTCGTTCACTCCCGTCAGGAGATTTACTCTGGTGAGATGTTGCTGAAAGATGCCGCTGTCCACCATTGCGACGGCAACGCCGGCGCCATCGAGCGGCATCGATTGCGCCGCCAACTTGGCAGCGCCGAGGTTGCTTCTCACGTCGACAACAGAGCCGACAGCGCCGTCTGTCCCGCATGTCAGCAATGTGTCCGTGCTTGGATCGGAATAAAGCTCCAAATCACCGATATTTCGAGGGAGCATTTGAGGGCCCCTCGCCTTGACGAATCCGCGAATGACAAAATGGCGAGAGTTCTGGGGCTTAAAGTCGTTTGCGAGAGCGATTCTGTCGACGTCGCCCCCGAAATCGAACTCGGACGGGGCGGTCGACCCCAGCGCGACCGAACCAAACGACTGGTCAAGCTCGAATCCCGCGGGCAGCGCCACATCCAGATCTTCGCGCTGCCAGTCCTGGCCGTCCAACAATGCTTGCGCGGCGTCAACCAGCCATTGTCGACCATCTTTCGGGAGTACAGCGAGCACCCGGATGTAATCCGGACCCGGCAATGACATATCCAAGGCCATGGCAACCTCCGTAGTCAATCGTGCGCAAGTACCGCTCGAACGTCCCGTTCACCACTCAGTGGCGGCATGTCCTTTTACCAATTGGTAGGTGGCACAGTCGTTGAGGATCGGCAGAACCTGGTCTGCCACCTGAACACCCGCTGAGATATCGCTTTCGTAATGCAAGCCTGCAATCTCGCGGTTGAACCCCACGATTCTGGCCAGTTCGAGAAGCGCCGGATGCAAGCTTGCCGGGACAATTTGCATAAGAGCGATGGATGTCAGATGAGCGATCAAGGCGTGGCCTGCCGGATATGACCCGTGTCCCGGGATTGGCACCGGCGGAAACAGCGTGGGACAGATTTGCGACGGCCGTGCGCGGTAGTGTTTACGCTTGAAGTACATCATCACGACCTCGCCGACCCGTGCCACGAGCTTCATAAGCAGGAACGTGCACGGATGCGTGCTGGCATCAATCGTCAGGAGTTGCAGCCATGCGACTTGAAAGTTCTGATGCTGCTGGATGATCTCGCCTATCGCCTCCGGCCGCTCCGTCACCGCCAGGACAAGCAGGCGGTCGATTTCAACCAAAGTGGTCGCCATGTTTGGGGGGCCCTGGAGCATAATCCGGGCTCGCCAGTCTCCGCCTTGCAGGCCGGGGCCGAAAAACTCCGTGAGGATCGTGAGCGCCCACAAATCCGGGTCCCAATAGCGACCGGGAAAGTCAGGATAGGTTGCGCCGACGTTTCGGGGCACCGCGAAATCTGCGAGCGGCTTGTCGGCCCGCATCGCAAACGTTGGCGTGCCGGTCGATGCACCTCCCCAGCTGCCACCTTGCCAGCTGCCACCCTGCCAACTGCCACCTTGCCAACTGCCACCGAATTCACCCATGGCCGTCCTCCCACAATGGTTCAAAGAATTTACATCGACTGGCACTTCCTAATGTTGATGCTCCACCTTATTGCATATCGAGGGTGAAGCGATCGCTCCCGCAACTGTCCAACGAGCACAGTCCGGTCAATCCAAGACTCCGATACGCGTACTCTCAGCCTGACCTGATGCGCTCCCTGGAAGTCAATTCAACTACTGCATTATTCGGGTAACCCTGCTTTCCGAAGTCGCGCCAGAAATTCCTTTCCGAGTTCGCCGCGATAAGGGCACAGTCTAGCATAAGTCGAGAGGCGAAAACGGGGTTGCACTTGCCGCAAGACGTCTGCCGCACGTCGCGCCTCCTCAACCTGGTCCAGTGCGACAAGGCTAACGATGAGAACGCGAAGCGTTGCGCAGAGACCTGGATTAAGACCTAGAGACTTGCGGCACCAGATAACGGCCTCTTCATACGTACGGTTTACGTAATGCGCGACTCCTAAAAACATCAGATAAAAGAAGGCTTGAGTATCAAGGGGAGACAACCGCAGGCCACGCTCGGCGTATTCGACTGCCGAGCGCCCCTCGCCCATGTAAGAATGCACGGCACTGCATAGCGACCACACCATCGCATGACTCGGCGCGGCCGCTAAAGCCCGCTGGTAGATCCCGACGGCCGCATCATAATCACGAAAGAGAAACGATTTCGCATGCGCCTGGATTGCAAGCGCGAACCCGTCGGCGGGGTCTCGGTCGACGGCCGCAGCTGCGAGCTGATCAGCCTCAACTGAGTCTGCTTCTTGATCATTCGTCCATCCTTGTGCAATATTATGAATATGCCACAGAGATGCATAGCAGTAGGCAGCCGCGTAACTATCGTCAGCCTCGATTGCTTTTTGGAGCAGCGGTCTTGCGCGGGAGAAATCATCAAAGTTCATGCGATAGATCAGATCGATCGCCTGCATGACAAGATCGTAAGCGTTCATGCTTTCAGGACGCTTCCGAAGGGCGCGGCTGAGCTCCGCCTCCCGGACCTGCGGCGCGATGCTCCACACGATACGGGCGGCAATGCGGTCTTGAAAGTCGAAGAGTTCCGATATCGTGCCATCGTAGCGATCAGCCCAGATAACCGAGCCGGCCTGAACGTCCGCCAATTCAGCCGTGATACGCAATTGGTCGACCATTCGCCGCACACTGCCCGTCAAAACGTAGCGCACCCCAAGGTCTTGCCCCACCTTTTGAATGTCGACGGGCTCACTTTTGTAAGAGAGTGTGGACGTACGAGAAATCACAAGGAGACCTCGGATGCCTGCGAGCGCGACAATTATGTCTTCGACCATCCCCTCGCCGAAGTAGGTGTCTTCCGGGCTGTCGCTTCTCGCCCTAAAGGGCAGGATCGCTATCGATGGCACGGCTGCGCGCTTGCGCGGCCGCCGCGGGCTGGCGGCAACTCCACGTGGAGCACCTCTGATGCGCAGAGAATAGGCTCGGACAGGTCGCGCAATGTTCTTCAAGCGAAGGTGACCGAGATCTTCGATCGGGACATCTATCTTTGAATGGACTCGCTCGAGGATAGCTCTCGAAATCAAGATGCCTCCGGGCGGCGCAAGTTGCTCCAGACGTGCCGCGATGTTGATGCCGGCTCCATACATGTCGTCCGGCTCCACGATGAATTCACCGGCATTCAAACCCATTCGAAAGTGAATTCTTCGATCCGGAGGTTTCGATCGTTCGCTCGCCGCCACCTCGTACTGAAGTTCGATTGCGCAGCGAACGGCATCCGTGGAGCTCTCGAATGATGCAAGCAATCCGTCGCCGGTGTTCTTGATGATGTGCCCGCGATAACTGACGATGGCCGGATTGACGATTCCGACCCGGATCGCTCGAAGCCGAAAGTGAGTCTCCTCTTCAGCGGCTTCCGTCAGTCTCGCATAGCCAACCACATCCGCAGCCAGAATCGTGAGCGGCCTTCGGATTAACCCCCAGGGAGTTGCGCCGACCGCAATTGCGACTTTCTCTTGAAGTCCTATCATTTTCGGACTCACTGCAGTTTTTTCGTACGCTTGACGGACAGCTTGGTCGACAGTCTCCCCTGCAACGTCGTCCCAATTCTTGGAGCCGCAATTGGCGCAAACCCCAATCAGGACCGTGACGCGACAGAAAATGTAAACCTTTTCGGTCCATTGATGGAAAGCGATCAGTTGGGTTCGCTCGATCAATTGGCCGGCTTTGCAGAAGTCACATTGCTCCATACGATATTTGTTGGACATGCTTCGTTGGGGAACGTAGCTCTCTCTCCGGTTTCGGCGTGTGAATTATCCCACATTAAGGGTAAAGTTGCCGCTCTCGTGCTGACTGATACTTTTTCGCTTTCGGCCGAAGGCGCCTAGCTCGGCTTTCTGAACTTCCGATAAAAGACCGACGTAGGGGCATGTGGGCCGACTTCGGCGCACTGGGCATACCGAAATAGCTCATCCCGCAAATAGTGGCCCGGCGGAAACTCAGGCCGAGCTCTTCTTCGCGCCTCTTCTGCGTGCGTGGGAGGCACATCGCTGCAGGGGCACAGGTCATACTGCAAGCGCAGCTTTGCAGCGATCCGGTCAACTTCGTTCTGAAACCCACTTCCAGGAATGAGCTCGCTCCCGCTACGGACCTCAGCACGCCACCCGTCGCTATCCGAGCGCAACACATAGATGCCGAGCCCACCAGGATCGCCAATCTCCTCGACGATCTTGTCATAAACCTCTTGTCCCGTAACTTTCGTCTTGCTCATGCTGCCAAGCCGCCTTGGTTTCCGGAACCTCTTCAAGTTGCCAATCTGACTATCGTTTGTCGCCCGACGGAACGCATTTTCGCGGCAGCATGCATCCACTTCGCTCGGATACGCTACAGCGTCCGATAGACCGCCGCGATCGCATTCGCCTCGGCATCGAGGCTGAATTTTTCCAGCACCCGTGCCCTCGCCCGCTCGCCCATCGCAATCGCCGCTGCCGGATCCCGCATCAACGACTCCAGCGCGGTAACCAGTGCATCCACATCGCCGGGCTGCGTTAGCGCGCCGGTGATACCATCCTCGACGACGAATTCGGCGGCGCCCGCGCGGGCCGCCACCAATGCTGCACCTGACGACATCGCCTCGATCAGCGTCAGGCCAAAGCCCTCGTTGCGCGAGGTGAAGGCATAGATCGTCAGCCGCTGGTACCAGCGCTGCACTTCCTCGTTCGCAAGCTCGCCGGTGATGACGATGCGCGTTTGAAGACCCGCGGCCTCGATCTGCCGCTTCAGTCCAGCGGCAAAACCCTGCTGCTCCGGTACGATCGCGCCGACGATGACGGCGGTGAAATCGGGATAGCGCGGCAGCAGCCGGCACATCGCCGCGACGAATACGTCGGTGCCCTTTTGCGCACGCACCCGGCCGAAGCATCCGACCGCATAACGGCCGGGCAGTTTCGCTTCGGCAAAAGCCGCCGCACGGTCGGCCGGCGGCGCATACACATTCGTGTCGACGCCGTGCATCACCACGGTGGCTTCGCGCTTCAGATACGACTTCGAAAAATCCGAGGTCGCGATCACGGCATCCATCTGCCGGATCAGCCAGCGCGTCAGCCGCTTGTGAAGCCGCTGCGCCGCCGAGGTGAACACCAGTTTCAGCGGCCAGCCGAGCCCGCGCAGCAACAGCCCCGCAATCATCTCGTCGTTGCGCCGCGCGTGCCAGATCAAGGGCGTGCCGCGGCGCCAGAGTTTCAGCAAATCCGCAAAACCGATCCGCGCGATGCCATCAGGTGCATGGGAACCGAGCCAGGCCGCGCGGTAGATCCGGGCGAGTTTCGGCGCCACCATCCGGTTGGTTGCGGTGACGCCCGAATACCGCCTGTGCAGATTCGGCACGATCAGCTGCAGATCTCTCGCGGAATTGTTCACGATCGGCACGTCGGGCTCCGTTGCACGCGAGTCCTATACGCAACATTAAGCATAGTGGCCAGTTCAGCGGCGCCGAAAGGTACTCTTCACCGGCCCACGGCTACCATCCCACGTAAATAAACGGGAGAGGTTAGCCCATGACCGTGCTTGTCACCGGGGGCGCCGGTTATATCGGCAGTCATATGGTTCACGCGCTGACGGAAGCCAGCGAGAGCGTCGTCGTGATCGACAACCTGTCCACCGGCTTTTCCAACTTCCTGCCCGAGGGCGTGCCGCTGTTCATCGGCGATGCCGGCGACGAAAACCTGGTCGAGGGCGTGATCGCCCAGCACGGCGTCGAGAGCATCATTCATTTCGCCGGCTCCGTGGTAGTGCCGGATTCGATGCGCGATCCGCTCGGCTATTACCGCAACAACACCATGACGACGCGTAGCCTGCTCAATGCCGCGGTCAAGGGCGGCGTCAAGCGCTTCATCTTTTCGTCGACCGCCGCCGTCTACGGCAACCCGGACCAGATGCCGGTGCCCGAGCACGCCGCGACGCGGCCGATGTCGCCTTACGGCTCGTCCAAGCTGATGACCGAAATCATGCTGCACGACGTCGCTGCCGCCCATGACATGGACTATGTCGTGCTGCGCTATTTCAACGTCGCCGGCGCCGACCCGTTGGGCCGCACCGGCCTTGCCACCACGGGCGCGACCCATCTGCTCAAGATCGCGGTCGAAGCCGCTACCGGCCAGCGTGCCAAGATCGACGTGTTCGGAACCGATTATCCGACCCCCGACGGCAGCTGCATCCGGGATTTCATCCATGTCAGCGACCTCGCCCAGGCCCATCGCTCGGCGTTGTCCTATCTGCGCGGCGGCGGCAGCTCGGCGACGCTCAATTGCGGCTACGGCCGCGGCTATTCGGTGCTGGAGACCATCGAGGCGGTGCGCCGTGTCGCCATGCGCAATTTCGCGGTCCAATATGCGCCGCGCCGGCCCGGCGACATCATGACCATGGTCGCCGATACCAGCCGCATCCGCTCCGCGCTGGACTGGACGCCGCAATATGACGACCTCGAAACCATCGCGGCCCACGCGCTGGCCTGGGAAGAGAAGCTGCTCGGTGACCGCGGCGAAGAGATGCAACACGCGGAATCGGCGTGAAATCAAGCCCTTATTTGGCTTGAAAAACAGCGCGATAGCAGGCAAGGAGTCACCGCAGCAGCCCTGACATACGGGTATCTGAATCCCGTTTTGTCGATGGATCGCGGATGACCGAACTTCCAAGAAAACCCACGAGAAAAATCACGGACGACCCCTATGGCGCGGCGATTCTGGTTCGCCGCTTGGTGATGGAGCAGGGCATCGCCTATTGGCGGCGCTATCTGCTGGCGTTCGCATTGATGGGGATCGCGGCGGCCGCCACCGCGGGCGCCACCTATGTGCTGGGCCAGGTCATCAACCAGGCCTATGTCGACAAGAACGTGGCCGGCATCGCCATTCTCTCTGGCGTCACCGTGCTGTTGCTGTTCGTCAAGGGGATCGCGACCTACGGCCAGACCGTGATCCTGTCGAAGATCAGCAACGCCATCCTCGCCAATAACCAGCGGCGGCTGTTTGCCAAGCTGATGAATGAAAGCATCGCCTTCTATTCCGAGCGGCATTCGTCGGAATTCCTGACCCGGCTGACCCAGGGCGCCAAATCCATCACCGACGTACTCAGCCTCCTGATCAATGCGATCGGGCGAGACCTGCTGACGCTGATCGCTTTGGTCGGCGTGATGGTGGCGCAAGATCCGTTGTTGTCGATCGTCGGCCTCCTGGTGGTACCGCCGGCAATGCTGATCCTGCGCAAGATGATCAAGCGCATCAAGGGGCTCGCCTACAGCCAGTTCACCGGCACCGCCGACATCCTTGAGACGATGCAGGAATCGCTGCAAGGCATCCGCACGGTCAAGGCGTTCACGCTGGAAGAGGCGATGCAGAAGCGCATCGACGACGACATCACCGCCGTCGAGCGCAACTCCAACAAGATGGCGCGGGTCTCCAACCGCGCCAACCCGCTGATGGAAACGCTGGGCGGCTTCGCCGTCGCCGGCTGCCTGCTGTATGGCGGCTACAGCGTGGTCGCGCTGGGCGCCACGCCCGGCCAGTTCTTCTCGTTCATGACCGCCTTCCTGTTGGCGACCGAACCGGCCAAGCGGCTGGCGCGGCTCAACATCGACCTCAACAGCCAGTTGGTCGGCGCCCGGATGCTGCTGGAAATCGTCGACTCCCCGGCGAGCGAGCCTTCCGACGACGACAAGCCGGCGCTGAAACTGTCCGACGCGCGGATCGAACTGCGCGACGTCACCTTCGCCTACCGCACCGGCGAGCCGGTGCTGAACCACATGAACTTCGTCGCCGAGCCCGGCAAGGTGACCGCGCTGGTCGGCCCCTCCGGCGGCGGCAAGTCGACGGTGCTGGCGCTGCTGCTGCGCTTCCACGAGGCGACGCAGGGCCACATCCTGATCGACGGCCAGTCGATCGCTCAGGTCGCGCGAAAATCGCTGCGCCGGCAGACCGCCTATGTCGGCCAGGACGTCTATCTGTTCCGCGACACCATCGGCGCCAACATCGCCTTCGGCAAGGACGACGCCACGCAAGATGAAATTGTGGCCGCCGCGAAGGCCGCCTGCGCCCACGACTTCATCACCGGCTTTCCGCTCGGCTACGACACCCCGGTCGGCGAGCACGGCGCGCAACTTTCCGGCGGCCAGCGCCAGCGCATCGCGGTGGCGCGCGCGCTGATCAAGAACGCGCCGGTGATCTTGCTCGACGAAGCCACCGCCGCGCTGGATTCGGAATCCGAAAAGGCGGTGCAGGAGGCGATCGAGCATCTCTGCCAGAACCGCACCACCATCGTCATCGCCCATCGCCTGCACACCATCATGCACGCCGACGCGATCCTGGTGGTCGAGGGCGGCGAGATCGTCGAGCGCGGCCGGCATGACGACCTGCTGCGCCGCGGCGGCCGCTATGCTTCCTTCTTCCGCCTGCAGCACCTCGATGCCGGCCCGTCGACACTGGCGCCGGTCGGCGCAACCGCCTAAACTCTTTTTCTCCTCAAGAGCGAGACCGCTTCATGACCGCTGCCTCCTACGTCATCCCCGTTCCGCCGCAGGCTTCGCTCCCCGTCGTCGGCGAAGCCAAGTCCTACCCCGTCCGCCGCATCTGGTGCGTCGGGCGCAATTATCTCGAACACATCCGCGAGATGGGCAATGACGAGCGCGCGCCGCCGTTCTTTTTCGCCAAGCACGCCGACATGCTGGTGCCCGAGGGCGCCACGATTCCCTACCCGCCGCTGACCAAGGACCTGCATCACGAGGTCGAGCTGATCGTCGCGATGAAGAGCGGCGGCCTGCGGATTCCCGCCGACAAGGCGCTGGAGCACGTCTACGGCTACGCCGTCGGCATCGACCTCACCCGCCGCGACCTGCAGATCGCGTCACGCAAGAAGGAGCGGCCGTGGGAAGTCGGCAAGTCCTTTGACTATTCCGCGCCATGCTCCGCGATCCAGCCCGCCTCCAAGATCGGCCACCCCTCCAAGGGCAAGATCTGGCTGACGGTCAACGGCACCGAAACCCAAAAGGGCGATCTCACCGAACTGATCTGGAGCGTGCCGGAAATCATCTGGCAGCTCTCGCAGCAGGTGGCGCTCGCCGCCGGCGACATCATCATGACGGGAACACCGGCCGGCGTCTCGGCGCTCAACCCCGGCGACAAAATCGAATGCGGCGTCGACGGCGTCGGCACGCTGAAGGTCGCGATCGGCAAGCCGGAATAGTCGATCGCCTGCCGTCACCAAACAAAAAGCCCCGGATCACGTCCGGGGCTTTTTTCATGGGCCGATATCGCCGGTCACATCGCGGCGACGTCGACGATGGCCTGGGCAAAGGCCTGCGGCGCCTCTTGCGGCAGGTTGTGACCGATGCCGCCGGTAAGATCGCGGTGCGCATATTTGCCGGAGTATTTTCCGGCATAGGCGCTCGACGGCGGATGCGGCGCGCCGTTGGCATCGCCTTCCATGGTGATGGTCGGCACGGCGATGACGGGCGCTGTGGCCAGCCGCTTTTCCAGGTCGAGATATTTCGCCTCGCCTTCCGCGAGCCCCTGCCGCCAGCGGTAATTGTGGATCGTGATCGCGACATGGTCGGGGTTTTCCAGCGAGGCCGCGCTGCGGCGGAAGGTGGCATCGTCGAATTGCCACTTCGGCGAGGCAAGCTGCCAGATCAGCTTGGCAAAATCCTTGGTGTTCTTCTCATAGCCGGCACGGCCGCGCTCGGTGGCGAAATAGAACTGATACCACCATTGCAGTTCGGCCTTCGGCGGCAACGGGACCTTGCCGGCCTCCTGGCTTCCGATCAGATAGCCGCTGACGGAGACCATCGCCTTGCAGCGCTCCGGCCACAGGGCGGCGATGATGTTGGCGGTGCGCGCGCCCCAGTCGTAGCCGCCGATCACGGCCGTCTCGATTTTCAGCGCGTCCATCAATGCGATGATGTCGACGGCGAGCGCCGCCGGCTCGCCGTTACGGATCGCCTCGCCGGCAAGAAAGCGCGTGGTGCCGTAGCCGCGCAGATGCGGGACGATCACCCGATAGCCCGCCTGCGCCAGCAGCGGCGTGACATCGGCATAGCTGTGGATGTCGTAGGGCCAGCCGTGCAGCAGCATGACGACCGGGCCGTTGGCGGGGCCGGCTTCGGCATAGCCAACATTGAGGACGCCGGCATCGATCTGCTTGATCGACGGAAACGACGTATTCGTCCCCGGCTTGATCGCGGGCACGCTTGCGCTGGCGGTTTGCGCATTGGCAGAGCCGCTCAGGATCAACTGGGCCGCGGCAGCGGTCGCCGCAGCGCCGCCCAGGAAATGGCGGCGATCGAGTTTGAAATGTTCCGACATGTTCTCATCCCCTGAAAAATCAAACGCCGCCGGCGGCATCGCGGTCGGCCACCGATGAACGAGGATTTAGGGGGAATCGAGGCGGATGCGAAGACCCGTCAGGCGGTGAACACGTTTCGTGTAGCGAACGAATGGCGGCTCACGCCGTTTTGTCGGTGATCAGCCCGGTGCGCTTGTCGTTGCTGTCTTCGGCCTGCTTCTTGATCATGTCCCAAATCTTTTCTTCGATCTTCTGCTGCGCGGCGGGATCCATCGCTTTGAACTGGTCCTCGGTGATTCCGAGTTGCGAAAGCATCTGCGCATGCAGGCGCTCCGCAGGCGTGATCTTCGCCCATTCGAGAAACTTCTGCTCGGCGGTTTTGGTTTCGGCCGGCTTGGCCGTCAGCGCGGACTTGGTCGGGCTGGCGGTCGGCGCGGCGCCTGCGCCAGCACCGGGAAACGAAATGGACATCTTGACTCCGCAATCGAACGCAGTTCGTCCAGCAAGCCTCGTGCCACTCAGCAACATTTTGAAACATCAGTCTTATCGGAAACCGGTCGCGTTTTCACACGCGGCAAAAATTGCCGGAACCGCTCTTGCCGGAAAAAATCTGCCGGGCCGGAAGCTGAGAATCGTCAGCCGCAACGCACTTGCAAGTTACGAACGCGCGCCGTCCGAATCTTTTTCCAGCCGTGCAAAATGGCTGCGAAGCCTCGGCACTGCAAAATCCATGAAGGCACGGACCTTCGGCACCGCGAGCCGGCCCTGCGGCGAAATCATGTGCACCGGCGTCGGTGCATGTTCGTCGCCGGTCAGCACGATTTCGACCTCGCCCCGACGCACCTGCTCGGCGACCTGGTAGGAGAAAAACCGTCCGACCCCGCGGCCGCCGACCACGGAGGCCAACCCGCCGCGGATGCTGTTGATGATCAGCCGCGGCGCGAACTGAACGGTTCGCGGCACCGAGGAGCCCGCTGCCGGCGGAAAGGTCCAGGATTGGCCGAGATGGGCCATGGTCACGATCTGATGTTTGGCGAGATCGGCCGGCTCGGCGATGCGCGGATGCTGCTTGAGATAGCGCGGCGCCGCCACCACGACGCGGCGGACTTCGCCGATCCGGGTCGCGACCATCGAGGAGTCGGCGAGGTGGGCAATGCGAAGCGCGATATCGATGCCCTCGTCGATCAGGTTGACCGGCCGGTCGAGCAGCAAGAGCCGCGCTGAGACGGTCGGATACGCATCGAGGAAGGCGTCGAGGATCGGCCGCAGCACGATCTCCCCTGATGTGACCGGCGCCGTCAGCGTCAGCACGCCGCGCGGCGCCGATTTTTCGCCGCCGATGATGGTGTCGGCCTCTTCGAGTTCAGCCAGCACCCGGCGGCAAGCCGCCGCATAGCGCTCGCCGGCCTCGCTCAGGGCCAGCGACCGCGTGGTCCGATGCAGCAGTTCGGTGCCGACATGCGCCTCGAGGAAGGCGATCGCGCGGCTGACGGCGGCCGGCGACCGGCCGAGCTTGCGGCCCGCCCCCGTCAGACTGCCGACGTCGAGCGCCGCAACGAAGACTTTCATCGCATCGATACGGTCCATCGCTTCCTCCTCGGCGCGCGGGTTCGGCCCGGGCAGCCCCCCTGCGCGATCCCGTCATTATCCCCATTCAACCGCTTGACGGAAGAGTGCCTGCCGAACAGCGCGTATTCGGTCGCAGGTCGAGCGAGCGTAATTAAGCGGGATTGGTTCAGCCGGCCGAAAGGCCCCGAAAATCAACAGGAGAGCATCATCGGTATCGAACAGAAAGTCGCCGTCATCACGGGCGCCTCGCAGGGCATCGGCGCCGCCCTCGTAAAAGCCTATCGGGACCGTAACTACCGCGTTGTCGCCACCGCGCGCTCGATCAAGCCGTCGAACGATGACGGCGTGCTGGCGGTGGCCGGCGACATCGCCGACTGGAACACCGCCGAGCGGGTGATCAAGGAAGGCGTGGCCCGGTTCGGCCGCATCGATACGCTGGTCAACAACGCCGGCATCTTCATCGCCAAACCGTTCACCCAATATGCCGAGGAAGATTACAAAACGGCGCTCGGCATCAACACGGCCGGCTTCTTCCGCATCACCCAGCTTGCGATCGCGGAAATGGAAAAGCAGGGTTCTGGCCATGTCGTGCAGATCACGACCAGCCTGGTCGACCACGCCAATTCGAAAGTGCCGTCGGTGCTGGCCTCGCTGACCAAAGGCGGCCTCAACGCCGCGACCAAGTCGCTGGCGATCGAGTACGCAAAACGCGGCATCCGCGTGAACGCGGTTTCGCCCGGGATCATCAAGTCGCCGATGCATGCGGTGGAAACCCACGCAACGCTCGACGCCCTGCACACCGTCGGCCATATGGGCGAGATGTCCGACATCACCGACGCAGTGCTCTACCTGGAATCAGCAGGCTTCGTCACCGGTGAAATCCTTCACGTCGATGGCGGCCAGAGCGCCGGCCACTGACACTGCCCAATTAAGCGAGGGCACAAAGCCCTCGCTTCGGACTGCAATGCAAGGAGGACGACCATGCCGATCGTGACCATTCAGGTGACCCGCGAGGGCACCACGCCGGGAGCAACCTCGGTTACTTCAGAGGAGAAGGCGGCGCTGATCAAGGGCGCCAGTGAACTGCTGCGCGACGTCCTCGGCAAGCCGCTGGAATCAACCTTCGTCGTCATCGAGGAAGTTGACACCGACAATTGGGGCTGGGGCGGTCTGCCGGTGCAGGAATTTCGGCGCCGCCGCGCTGCGGCGGCTGGCTGAAAGCGCCGGCCCCTCCGCGAAGACATAGGAGAGTGACATGACAGAGTTGAGCGCGGATATCGGCGGCGGGCACCTCGCCCACCGCGCGCGCCGTGAACAGCCGGAATCGGCGTGGCGGTATGCGATCGCGGGGCTGTGCGCCTCACTGGTCGGGCTTGGCCTCGCGCGTTTCGCTTACACCCCGCTGATCCCGACGCTGATTTCCGCAAAGTGGTTCAGCGCGTCGGATGTGGTTTATCTCGGTGCCGCGAATCTCGCAGGCTACCTCGCCGGGGCCCTCCTCGCGCGGCCGGCGGCGGCGCGCATCGGCGCGGTGCCGGCGCTTCGCGCCATGATGTTGCTGGCCACGCTTTGCTGCTTCACGAGTTCAGTTCCGGTCTCCTTCCTCTGGTTTTTCGTCTGGCGCTTTCTCGCCGGCCTGACCGGCGGCATCATCATGGTGCTTGCCGCGACCGTGATCCTGCCGCATACCTCGCCGAATAAACGCGGCATCGTCGGCGGCGTGATCTTCGCCGGCGTCGGGCTCGGCGTTGCCGCATCAGGCACGCTGGTGCCGCTGTTGCTGCAACAGGGCCTGCAGCAGGCCTGGATTGGTCTTGGCGTTCTCTCCGCTTTGCTTACATGGATCAGCTGGGCCAATTGGCCGAAGCGGGCACCGGCGCACACGCGCCCACCGCCACGTCCCACCCGAAACGCCACCGTCAATCCGCTGCCGTGACCGCGCTGCTGCTGCAATACGGCCTCAACGCCGCGGCGCTGGTACCGCACATGGTGTTCCTCGTCGACTTCGTGGCACGCGGCCTCGGCCAGGGCATTTCCACGGGCTCGCATTACTGGGTGTTCTATGGCCTTGGTGCGATTGTCGGACCGCTGCTGACCGGCCATCTCGGCGACCGCGCCGGATTCGGGCCCGCCCTGCGCGTCGCGTTTCTGGTCGAAGCGCTCGCGGTCCTGCTTCCCGCCGTCAGCACGGCGCCCGCCTCCCTGATCGTGTCGAGCGTGGTCGTCGGCGGCTTCACGCCCGGCATCGTGCCGCTGGTGCTCGGACGCATCCATGAGTTGGTCCCGCACAGCGCCGAGCAACAGCGCGCGACCTGGGGACGCGCCACCACCAGCTTTGCGCTGTTCCAGGCGGCCGCGGCCTACGGCTTCTCGTTCCTGTTCGCGCACACCGGCGGCGACTATGAGCTGCTGTTCGGGCTCGGCGCCGGCGCGGTGGCGCTGACACTCACGATCGATCTGGTGATGGCGCTGACGTCCAAACCGAACCAAGCCCAACCGTGAGCAACGACTTCGCCGCCGCAGATCCGGGCGACCGGCGCTGCGGCGGCGAAATAACGACGTTTTCTCACCGGAAGACGAATTCGAACAATTTTAGTCAATTCCTGCGGCCGGTCTGCACTTCAATTGAGGACATGAGACTTAGGCTCCCCGAGGGCCTGGGCAACGCAACGCCAGGACCACCATGTGTCGCCATTGGCCTGGCGGCATCATCTCGCATGCAGGTTATCGAGTGACAGCAGCGTCCTGGAAAAGCGAAAGCATCGTCAGGCTTTTATCGGGCGGCGGCGCACTTCGCGTAATTGGCCGCGACAGTGTCGGATCGGTGATCTGCCGTCCGCTTGGCGGCGGGAGCGACCTGGACATCTATGTGCCGCCCTCGCTGCTGGTGGTTGCCGATCCTGATCGCAGCGCCATCGGACATTCCACCGAATTTGCCGCGGAGAACGCATGACGGACCGTATCAAGATTATCTGTTCCCATTGCCGCAAGAGCTTCAGCGAGCGCGCGCAACGCCTGAAGCCGGGCTATCAGACCCAGTGCACGCATTGCATGAAGTTGATTACGTTCGACAGCAGTTCGGAAGACCCGAACGTCCGGCGTGCGCTGCGTGATGCGCGCGAGATCCGTTTCAAGGCTGAAGAGGCGCTGGTGCTGGCACGGATGGCGGCGCAAGCGCCGAAGCGCGACCAGGTGTTTTAGAGAGACCGGCGATTTCATTTCCGCCGTTGCGAGGCGTCTGCTCCTTGACGACGATGCCTTCGCGATACCACAACACAATTTGAAGCTCGCCAGTGGTTGGAGCGGCATGCCACTGCCGTCATATAACTGTCATAAAACTCGCACGGAGAAATCATCAGGCCACACAAATTTGAGTCGCGACTGACACGTATTTCATGACAGAATTGCTACAACGAAATGTCAGTCAGAATAAATTTGGAGCGGCAATGAATTTGGTGTGGCACGCGCGATCGAACCCCCTCGCCTGGTGGTGGCGTTTCCTGACCCTGGTGAGCGTCGCGAATATCGCGGCTTGGTTCCTGCTCTATCGCGATTTCCACGACAGCGCGCTCGGCGGCTCAGGCGCCCCCGCCGACAGCCAGTCGATGCTGCTGCTGTGCGCCGCCTACGTGTTCGGCTGCGCGTTCCGCTCGGTCTTGCCGCGCGCGGATGTGCAGCGGATCTGCCTGTTCAACACCTGGCTCTCGAGCGTGGTGGTCGGCCGCACCGTGGCAACCATTGCCGAGGTCTGCTTCGCGGCGCAGTGGGTCATCATCATGGGCCAGTTGGGCACGATGACCGGCGCCGACACCACCGTGAACGCCGCGCTTGTGATCCTGCCGCTGATCGTGATCGCGGAATGCTTCTCCTGGTATGCGGTGCTGACCAGAAATTTCCTGTTCAACGCCATCGAGAATTCGCTGTGGGCGGTCGCGTTCTTCATCATCGCGATCGGGCTTTGCCGGCTGCTGCCGGAATTCAACGGTCCGGTTCGCTTGGCCCTCGTGGTCTCGATAACAGGCATTGCCGGCTACCTGGCGTTTCTCGTCGCCATCGACGTGCCGATGTACCTGAACCGGTGGCGGACGGGCCTGGCCGAAGGCAGCACGCTGCTGGGCCTGATCGAGGGGCTTCGCGACGTCTCTACGCGCTGGGTCGTGACCCACGACATCGAGCACTGGAAGGGCGAGATCGCCTGGATGTCGCTGTATTTCAGCGCTGCGGTCTGGGCCAGCCTCGCGCTATGCGTGGTCTACTCGCTCGACGGCCACCTGCCACAATATCGCACCGAAGCCGCGGCCGTGAGCTGGTCGTCGCAGGCGAGCGTGCCGAACACTGAAATCCGGACGCCGTAGCCGGCGCTGGCCTGTTCCGGCCCGCGGGGCATCGTTTGAAGGACGCGTCACAATCTCTGGGATGAGGCCGTTTGTCCGGCTACTATCTCGTATGTCGGAGCTGGCAGCGTGTTCAGACCTATCAGCCGTCATTGCGAAGCAGTCGAACGGTAAACGCGAAGCTCAGCCCCGCAGCGCCTGCAGGCCCTTGAAGGTAAGGCGCTTCGGGTCCCTGACCCCGGCCAGATAGAGCCGGCGGATGAAGGTGACGACCGCCTCGCGGTCGCAATCGGTCAACGCAACGATGGCATCAACGGCAATACGCTGGGCGTCCATGGGCTTCCTCGTTCTGACAGCAGCCTCAAGCCACCTAGCGTGGAGCACACCAGTTAATCCGGCGTTAACTATCCGGCCATGTAGAACGATTCGCCGCGCTCTACGTATACGCGAAATAGCGCATGGGACATCCCGACGCAGCCCGCCGGCGCAGAGCGTTTTCAAGCGAAGCGGAAACCGGTTAGCGCCAAGAAAACGCGTCAAAACAATAATCTAGCTAGGAGTACTGCATCACCCCGTCATCGACCTTGCCGTAGCGCAAGGTGACGATATCGAGCGCGTAGTTCTGATACAGCCGCCATGGCCGCTTCGAGCCTTGCTTGGGCATTTTCGCGATCGAGCGCTGCACATAGCCAGACGAGAAATCCAGCGACGGCAGCTCCGAGATCGAGGGATCGAGATTATGCGGCATGCACTGCCTGTGGCCGTGCCGGTCCATGTAGTTGATCAGGCGGCAGACATATTCGCAGGTCAGGTCGCATTTCAGCGTCCAGGACGCGTTGGTGTAACCGAACGCCGAGGCCATGTTCGGCACGTCCGAATACATCATGCCCTTGTAGTTCAGCGTCTTCGAAAAATCGACAACGCGGCCGTCGACGCTGACCTCGAGCCCGCCGAGCACCTGCAGGTTCAGCCCCGTCGCGGTCACGATGATGTCGGCTTCGAGTTCGCTGCCATCCTTCAGCTTGATGCCGCCCTTGGTAAAGGTGTCGATTTCGCTGGTGACGACGGAGGCCTGCTTGTCGCGAATCGCCTTGAACAGGTCGCCGTCGGGCACCAGGCACAGCCGCTGGTCCCAGGGATTGTAGCGCGGCGTGAAATGCGTCGCGACGTCGTAGTCCGGCCCCATCGCCATTTTGACGCCGCCGAGAATGAGTTGCTTGACCCGCTCCGGCTTGCGCCGCGAGAGCTGGAAGAAATACATGCCGAACAGCACGTTGCGCCAGCGGATCAGGTGATAGGCGAGCTTGGCGGACAGATTGCGCCGCAGCTTGTTGGCCAGCGCGTCCTCGGCCGGCCGCGCCACCACGTAGGTCGGCGAGCGCTGCAGCATGGTGACATGCGCCGCCGTCTTCGCCATTTCAGGCACCAGCGTCACGGCAGTGGCGCCCGAGCCGATCACGACTACCCGCTTGCCGGCATAGTTGAGATGCTCGGGCCATTTCTGCGGATGCACGATGCGGCCGGCGAAGTCGGCTGTGCCGAGAAATTCCGGCGTATAGCCTTCCTCGTATTTGTAATAGCCCGAGCACATGAACAGGAAATTGCAGGTGACGCGCACGATCTCGGTGGCGCCCTCGCCCACCGTGCGCTCGGCTTCCACGGTCCAGCGCGCCTCCGGCGACGACCAAGACGCGCGCTTGACGCGATGGTTGAAGCGGATCTTCTTGTCGATGCCGTTCTCGACCGCGGTCTGGCGGACGTAGTTCAGGATATCAGGCCCGTCGGCGATCGCCTTCGGCTCTGTCCACGGCTTGAACGAATAGCCGAGCGTGAACATGTCCGAGTCGGAACGGATGCCGGGATAGCGAAACAGGTCCCAGGTGCCGCCGATGCAGTCGCGGCCCTCGAGGATGGCGTAGCTCTTGCCCGGGCATTTCTGCTGCAGGTGATAGCCCGCGCCGATGCCGGAAAGGCCGGCGCCGACGATGAGTACGTCGAAGTATTCTGGCATGATGCTCTCCGAACTCGCTACGATGGACCCGGATACGTCTATGCCCGGGACAGGCCCGGGCATAGTGGAATTATTAGCCGAAAGACGAGCCGCTTGTGCTCAGTACCGGTAGTGATCCGACTTGAACGGGCCTTCCTGCTTGACGCCGATATAGTCGGCCTGGTCCTTGCGCAGCTCGGTCAGCTTGACGCCGATCTTGGCGAGATGCAGCCGGGCCACCTTCTCGTCCAGCGACTTCGGCAGCACGTAGACTTCCTTCTTGTACTTGCCGTCCTTGTTGTTGGCCCAGAGTTCGATCTGCGCCAGCGTCTGGTTGGTGAACGACGCCGACATCACGAAGGACGGATGGCCCATCGCATTGCCGAGGTTCACGAGGCGGCCTTCCGACAGCAGCACGATGCGGTGCCTGTCGGGGAATTCGATCTCGTCGACCTGCGGCTTGATGTTGGTCCATTTCAGGTTGCGGAGGCCCGCGATCTGGATCTCGTTGTCGAAGTGACCGATGTTGCAGACGATGGCCCGATCCTTCATCGCGCGCATGTGTTCGATGGTGATGATGTCCTTGTTGCCGGTCGCGGTGACGAAGATGTCGGCGCGGGGGGCCGCGTCTTCCATGGTGACGACCTCATAGCCTTCCATCGCCGCCTGCAGCGCGCAGATCGGATCGACTTCGGAAACCATGACGCGGCAGCCGGCCTGGCGCAGCGA
>JBBRSX010000108.1:0-22020 GCA_038244925.1 Hyphomicrobiales bacterium
AGATTGCGGGCATCCAGGCGGCGACCAATGAGTCGGTCAGCGCCATCAAGGAGATCAGCGGCACCATCGAAAAATTGTCGGAGATCTCCTCGACCATTGCCGCGGCGGTGGAAGAGCAGGGCGCTGCGACGCAGGAGATTTCCCGCAACGTGCAGCAGGCCGCCCAGGGCACCCAGCAGGTCTCCTCCAACATCACCGACGTGCAGCGCGGGGCGAGCGAAACCGGTTCGGCTTCTTCGCAGGTGCTTTCAGCCGCACAAATGCTGTCGGGCGACAGCAACCGCCTGAAGGTCGAGGTGGCCAAGTTCCTCAATACTGTGCGAGCGGCCTGACACACGCGCAGCGCCGGTGTTTACGCGATGGCCCGTCGGTGACGGGCCATCTTCGTTTGACGAAGCGCGATGACGGGCGATCTCAGTGCGTACAGTCATGGTCTTTATAACGCACCGCGGTCATCTCAGCGTGCGTGTCAAAGCTGTGACCAGCAAGGGGTGTGATTTTACATGACTTCTCGGGTTCCTGTCGTGAAAGCCCCGTACTAGTACGGGCGGGTTTCCCCCGCCGCCTTAACCGCGACGTTAATCTTCACATGGAATAATAGTCGTCATTGGTACCGCTCTGTGGTTTTGCCGCAGGAGCCTGCGTTCACGACGAACCGGCTCGTCCATCCGTTCGGCCCGGTGCTTGCTGAATCGCGATCCCAATCCTGCGGGAGCTGCGCACAATTGCTCTGATCCTAGACTGTCCGATCCTCGAAAATATTTCTGGCTCATCAGGAAACACGCATATGAACGGCTTTTCCATTCGTCTTACCCACAAGATCACGGCGATCGGCATTGTCGGTCTTGTTGGAGTCATCTTGGTTAGCGGAATGCACATATACGGCGAATCCGCTATGGTGGTGTACCGAAATGCGGCCGAAGCCGCGCGGTCCATCTCGGAGCTGAACAGCAAGATCGCGGTCGAGTTGCTGGAAGGCAGGCGCGCGGAAAAAGACTTTCTGCTCCGCAACGACCCCAAGAAGGTTGATAGCCAGATTCAGATCAGCAAGGCTGTCGTCGCCGATATAGAAACGCTTCGCGGCAAGATGGCAGCGGAAAGTAAGCCGGAACTGGTGAGCAGGATCGACACCATGACAGCGTCGCTGAAGCGATACCAGTCAAACTTCGTCAGCGTCGTCGAACAGAAACAGCGCCTCGGTCTTGACGAAAAGGCGGGCCTCGAAGGACGCCTGCGTACATCCGTCCACGATATCGAGACCATGGTCGATCAGTTGCACGAGAAAGCGCTGGCCAACATCATGTTGATGATGCGCCGTCACGAAAAGGATTTCATGCTTCGGCGCGACGTCAAGTAAGGTGCTGACATGAAGAAGCGGGCTTCAGAATTCGTGACCGAGATCGGCAATGCGAATATTCCGGACGCAGTCAAGTTGGAACTGAAGCAGAAATTGAACGATTACCAGCGCGATTTCTTTGCCTGGATGGATGCCGCCACGGCGCTGGCTACCGAGCTGAAGACGATGTCGGATTCGTTTGCGGAAGTCGAACCGGTCATTGAAGCTGTTTCGAAGTCCGTCAATGAAATCAGGTCGTCTGCTGAAACGTCCAATGCCAACGTTCGCGAGACTCTCGAGCTTCGGATGAAGATCACGGTGGTTTTGATTAGCTTGCTCGTGCTGGGCGCCGGGCTGTTCATCGGCAGATCGGTTTCCAAACCGCTACTGGCGATGCGGGTCGCCATGATGGAACTTGCCAACGGCAACTTCGCGGTGGTGCTGCCGGGATTGGGCCGGGCCGACGAGATTGGCGAGATCGCCCAGGCGGTCGAGACCTTCAAGGTCAACGCCGAGCAGAAGGCCCGCGACGAGGCCGAGGCCAAGATCACGCAGGATCAAGCCATTGCGCGGCAGCGCAAGGCCGACATGATCAGGCTTGCCGACGAATTCGAGTGCGCGGTCGGCGAGATCGTCGAAACCGTTTCCTCGGCTTCCACCGAGCTCGAAGCCTCGGCAACTTCGCTGACGACGACCGCGGAACGCTCGCAGGAATTGGCGATCATGGTGGCGTCGGCTTCCGAAGAAGCGTCCACCAATGTGCAGTCGGTGGCGTCGGCGACGGAAGAGCTGTCGTCGTCGGTCAACGAAATCAGCCGCCAGGTGCAGGAATCGGCGCGGATGGCCAGTGAAGCCGTTGGTCAGGCCAAGACAACGAACGACCGCGTCGGCGAACTGTCGAAAGCGGCGGCCCGTATCGGTGATGTGGTCGAACTGATCAACTCCATCGCCGGCCAGACCAATCTGCTGGCGTTGAATGCCACCATCGAGGCCGCGCGCGCCGGGGAAGCCGGCCGGGGCTTTGCCGTCGTTGCGTCGGAAGTGAAGGCGCTGGCCGAACAGACAGCGAAGGCCACTGGCGAGATCGGGCAGCAGATCGCCAGCATTCAAGGGGCAACCCATGAGTCGGTGGGTGCGATCAGGGAAATCAGCGGCACGATCGAACGGTTGTCGGAGATCTCCTCGGCGATAGCCGCCGCAGTGGAAGAGCAGGGCGCTGCGACCCAGGAAATCTCCCGCAACGTGCAGCAGGCGGCGCAGGGCACCCAGCAGGTTTCCGCCAACATCACCGACGTCCAGCGCGGCGCCAGCGAAACCGGTTCGGCCTCCTCGCAAGTGCTCTCGGCGGCGCAGTTGCTGTCGGGCGACAGCAACCGTCTCAAGATCGAAGTCGCCAAGTTCCTCAATACGGTGCGGGCGGCCTGACACACGCAGCGTCGATGTTTACTCGATGGCCCGTCGGTGACGGGCCATCTTCGTTTGACGAAGCGCGATAACGGCAAGCTTCCACGGCTCGGCGGCGCAGTCGCTGTCGAGCGACAGCAACCGCCTCAAGCTCGAAGTCGGAAAATTCCTCGAAACGGTGCGCGCCGCCTGACCAAAGTCGCGAGACTGAATGCCGCAGGCGTGAACACGCCATTTTGAAAATGCGTTGGTGATTCGATGTTCGGTGCGGCGATACCCGTTCTGCGGGTTGATGCGTAATTTTACGGGGTTCCAAATTAACCAAAATTTGCAGCGCGGCACTTATCGTCAGTTGAAATATTTTCGTGCGCACGAAATCAGTTGCGCCAGATCTTAACCCGCCGAGAGCTAGCCATGTCCAAACTTTCGATCCGCGCCAAAGTCATCGCCGTCATCGCGTTCATGCTGGTTGCGATGTCCGGCATGGGCCTTCTCGCCATCCGCAGCATGCAGGCGATCAATGCCCATACGGTCGAGATAGCCTCGAACTGGCTCCCCAGTGTGCGGGCGCTTGGTGAACTCCGCGCCGACATCAACCTGTTCCGTATCGCTCTGCGCGCGCATGTGATGACGGACACGCTGGAAGGCAAGGCTGCCGGTGACAAGCGATTGGCTGGCATCCTCGAGCGGATCGCCAGGGATCGCAAGGCTTATGGAGCGATGATCACCAGTGCGGAGGAACGTGCGATCCATGAGAACTGGTCGCGTGCCTGGGAGAAATATATGGGCGGCATCCCGAATGTCATCGATCTCTCGCGCAACAGCATCGGCCGGATTCCGCATGAGGCCAGCGAAGCGATCGCGAAGACGGTCGCGGTGATCGCGGCCGAATCCGACAGCTATCTGGAAAAGTCCATCAACTTCAACAATGCCGGTGCGGACTCTGCCACCAAAGCGGCGGCGGAAGGCTATCAGTTCGCGTTCTGGATCGTGCTCGGCATCATCCTTGCCGTCGTGATCGCCGGGTTCGGCGTCGGGCTTTATCTGGTCCGCGATCTCTCGCGCGGAATTGCCGCGATCGTGACGCCGATGCAGGCGCTGGGAAGCGGCGACCTCGCCGCCGAAGTGACGCGTCGCGGCGAGCATACCGAAATCGGCGTCATGGCCGACGCTTTGCAGGTGTTCAAGCAGGCGTTGATTGACAAGCGGGACGCCGACGAGGCCGCCACGCGCGACGCGGAGGCCAAGATCGAGCGCGCGCCGGGTCGACGGCATCACGCGCAACTTCGAGGCCGTGGTCGGCGAGATCGTCGAGACCGTGGCGTCGGCCGCAACCGAGCTGGAAGCCTCCGCCAACGTCCTGACGGTCACGGCCGAACGCTCGCAGCAACTCGCGATCACAGTTGCGGCAGCTTCCGAAGAAGCGTCCACCAATGTGCAGTCGGTGGCATCTGCCAGCGAGGAATTGAGTTCCTCGGTGAACGAGATCAGCCGCCAGGTTCAGGAATCGTCCCGGGTCGCCGGTGACGCCGTGGACCAGGCGCAGACAACCAACAGCCGGGTCGGCGAGCTGGCGCAGGCGGCATCGCGCATCGGCGACGTGGTCGAACTCATCAACACCATTGCCGGGCAGACCAATCTCTTGGCGCTGAACGCCACCATCGAGGCGGCGCGCGCGGGCGAAGCCGGCCGCGGCTTTGCGGTGGTGGCCTCCGAAGTGAAGGCGCTGGCCGAACAGACCGCCAAGGCGACCGGCGAGATCAGCCAGCAGATCTCGGGTATCCAGAGCGCCACCGCGCAGTCGGTCGGCGCGATCAAGGAAATTGGCGACACCATTGGCCGGATGTCGGAGATCGCTTCGGCGATCGCCGCGGCGGTGGAACAGCAGGGTGCGGCGACGCAGGAAATCTCGCGCAACATCCAGCAGGCCGCGATGGGGACGACCGAAGTCAGTTCGAACATCACCGATGTTCAGCGCGGCGCCAGCGAAACCGGATCGGCCTCCACCCAGGTTCACTCGGCGGCGAAGTCGCTCTCCTGTGAGAGCAACCGCCTCAAGCTCGAGGTCTCAAAGTTCCTCGACTCGGTGCGAGCTGCTTAACCCCCCGCCGGTGCGGCGGGGGCGGAAGCTGCCGCGGCCTGGCGGCGGAACAGGATCCGCTGGTACAGCCAGCCGATCGCCACCAGCACCAGGCCAAGGCACATGAACGACAGCGCGCGGTAGACACCCGTCAGCGTCGACATGTCGACCAAAAATGCCTTCAGGATCGTCAGCGCAATCACGGCGGCGGATGCCAGCCGCGCGCGCTGCGAGTTGAAGACGATGCCGATGCCGAGCAGGACGACGCCGAACGCCAGCCACGCGATCGAATAGGTGTATTGCTCGGCGCCGCCGATCAGGCCCGTGGCCATGACGGGGCCGTGATAGAGCCTGCGGATTTCGAACGTCACGTAAGTGAGCGCCAAAATCAGCGCGCCGGCTGCGATCGTATTGGCGTAACCGACCGGACGCCTCCCCGCTACCGCATAGGACAGCAATAGCGCCAGCAGCGCGGGCAGGGCGTAGCCGAGCAACAGCAGGTTGATGAAGCCGCCGCCGACATCGATGTTCCAGAGGAACGGCGACTCCAGCCCCAGCAGTCCCACCCCGGCCGCGAGGCCGGCAAACACGGTGAGCAATCCCGCGCCGATGGTGTGAACGATGCTGTTGGTGCGGAGGCTCAGCCGCTCCAGCCCGATCGCCATCGCCAGCGCGACGCAGACCTGCAGCGCGACCTCGGTGAGGCCGGCGGAGTTCGCATAGACGTCACCGTGGTTGACCGCGTGGCGGATCTCCATGAACGCCAGCAGCACCGTGAACAGGATCGCGGCCGATTCCACCGTCCGCAGCGGTGCATCGTCGCCGCCGCGGCGCAGGAAGATGCTGCCGGCCCAGAACGAGGCCGCCGGAATGCCGTAGCCCCACAACAACCAGTTGAAGATCGGCGTGGTGCCGACGGCCTCGCCGACGATGCGCGGCTCGTAGCCGATGCGTGCCACCACGATGCCGGCGAGGATCGCAGCCAGCGACCGCAGGAACGGGATCGGCCGCTGCAGCGAAATCCAGGCGGTGCCGGCCGACATCAGCGCCAGCGCGATCGTGAGCCAGCCTTTTTCCAGCGCGAACGTCAACGCCAGCGCCATCGCCGCCAGCGCACCGGTCGCGTACAGCGCGACGGCTGCCTGGAGGCCCGGACGGGTATCGCGTCCTGGACGATCTTCGCGCTTGCTCAATATCTCGGTCGCAGCGGCGTAGGCCGCGGCCAGTATCACGGCAAGGATCGCAAACGGAATCGAGCGGTCGAGATGCGCGATGCGGGCATAGAGCGCAACCAGCAGCGCCAGCGGCACGAACACGGATGTCGCCGACCAGATCACGGCGACGACGGCGCTGACCGAACGGCCTTGCGCCAGAAATCCCGCGACGCCGAATCCGGCGGCGAAGATCGCGGCCGAGATCAGATGCAGCGAAACCGATCCGTCCGTGGCCGACGGTCCGATGCCCAGTAACGGCCCGCCGGGCAGCACCAGCATGTCCGGATTGGAGCGGATCGCCCATTCGGCGAACACGACGAAAACCAATGCTGCCGCACCGCCGACCGCGCCGGCGGCGGCATCGCTGCGCCACGCCACGATCAGGCTTCCCGCCACCAGCAGGCCGAAAACGACCATCGCAGTGTCGGCGTGAAAGCTGTTCAGCACGATCAGGGTCGCGCCGACGAGATAGGCGGCGAGCGAGCCGGATGATATCGGCTCGATCTCACCTTCGCTCGCGGGCGGGCCGAACATGAAGCCGCACACCACCAGCAGCGCCGCGAGGACGAATCCGGCGAGCACATGGAACGCATGCGGCGCCACCATCGACGGGCCGCATTGCAGGCAGGGCAGGGTCCACATCACAGCGAACGCAATGGTGGTGACCGCGAGCCAGCGCCACAGCCGCACGCGCGCCAGACCGAACGCCGCCGCAGTGACGATGGCGAGATAGACGTAAAGCGCCCAGAAGTCGGGCTTGTCCGACGACACCAGGAGCGGCGTGACGAAGGCGCCGACGACGCCGAGACCGGCAAGCGCGGGCCCGTGCAGCAGGGCCGCCGCAAGGGTGCCCATGGCCACCAGCCCGAGCAGGATGAAGGCGGTGGCGGGCACCAGGAAGCCATACAGCGCATAGGCCGCATAGACCGTGGCAAAGGCGACCGCGGTGCCGGCGGCTGTGAGAATGGCCGGAATGTTGGCGATCGGCAGCGCCTCGATCGCGGAGATGCTCTCCTTGCGCCGCGTCCATTCGCCGGCGGCAAGCAGCGCCACCGCGAACAGGCCGCCGAGAATGGTGCGGACGCCGGGGCCGAGCAGGCCGGCTTCGATCGAATAGCGCACCATGAAGAAGCCGCCGAGCGCCAGCGTCAATCCGCCGATCCACACCACCCAGCGGGTGCCGATGGTTTCCTCAAAGCCGCGATCGGGCTTCGGCAGCGGCAGCGGCGGCGGGGCGGGCGGCAGTCCGTCGGCGATGTCAGGCGCGGCCTTGGGAGCTGCGGCCGGCGCGATGGATTCCACCTCGCGAATGATGGGCGGCGGCGCCGGAGGCGTAACGACTTGCCCGGCTGTCTGCACCCGCGTGAGCGGCGGCGGCACGGGCCTGTCGGCCGCCAATTTCTGCATCAAATCCAGCTGCGTGCGCAGTGCCGCGGTCTGGTTCATTGCCTTGCGCGCGAAGATAAAAGCGACGATCGCGATCACGAGCGCGGCAAAATCAAAGGGATTATCGAACATCAGGCCTCCAGACGGGCATTCCAAAGCGTTAACCGGTCACGCAAGTGGCCCGTCGCCAATTCAGTGAGTGCAGTTTTGCGTGCTAAAAGTTCAAATCTGGCCGGAGCGACATTGTCGCATTCATTCCAGATCGAGCCGGAACGGCCGGCCTTCCACCGTCATGCTGCCCGGGCCCATTTCGTCGAGCGCGCGCAGCATCCGCCCGTCGCGGCCGAGCGCCTTGTCGGCGAGGCTGACGATCAGCCGGTTCGGCGAGGCGATCGCCGAGCGGGCGCGGATTTGCCTGGCGATCTCGATCTCGTCGCGGTGCGGATTGAGCATGCAGGCGGCCGCAAAGGCGCTCGCCGTCGAACGGCTGATGCCGGCATAGCAATGCACCACCATCGGCGCGCGGCGATCCCAGCCGCGCACGAAGGCCAAAACCTTCTCGATATGCGCATCCGACGGCGCCATGAAGCCGTCCATCTGCTCGGTGATGTCGTCCATCGATACTTTGAGATGGTTGGCCTCGAGCACCGAAGCCGGGCGCTGCACCTGGTCGACATTGGCCATCACGGTGAGGACATGGCTGGCACCGGTCGCGATGACGGTGTCGGGAAGGGCGGCGAGCGAGCAGATGTGAAGCATGGCGTTTCCCGAGTGGTTCTTGTTGCCGCGATTATAGGGCCGCGCGTAGGCTGGTGAAAGCAGGTTTGCGCCCGGCGTTCAATCAAGCAACAGGCCAAATCTCGCCAAAAACTGCTTCTCGGCCCGTGCCGCGGTCCACGGCGTCAGATAATCCTGCACCACCGTCTCGGGCAGGCCGGGATCGCGGCCGAACAGGCGTTTGGCTTCGGCGACCGAAAAGCCCGCCAGATGCGTGGCCTCGAGATAGGCGGCGCCGCGGTCGGCGGCCTTGATCGCTTGCGTGATCTCGTCGGCCAGGTCAGGCGGCAGGCCGAAGCGGATATGGATCGCCGCCAGCAGGCGTTTCTCCACCACCTTGTAGTCGCCGCCGAGCACCGCCTTGAACGGCGAGATCATGTCGCCGATGACATATTCCGGCGCGTCGTGCAGCATGGCCGCGAGACGAAAGCGAACATCGACGCGCGGCATCTGCTCGCGCAACACCAGTTCGACCAGCAGCGTGTGCTGCGCCACCGAGAAAATATGCGCGCCGCTGGTCTGTCCGTTCCAGCGCGCCACGCGCGCAAGACCATGGGCGATGTCGACGATTTCGATATCGAGCGGCGAGGGGTCGAGCAGATCCAGCCGCCGCCCCGACAGCATCCGCTGCCAGGCCCGCGTCATGTCGGGTGCGAACGGCTTTCGCGACGTCATTTGAAACTTTGTTTGAGCATGATCTTTTCGGAAAACCGGCTCCCACTTTTCCGGATCATGCTTTGATACGGGGTTTTCGAAGCTTGCCGCTGCAGTTCTCGTGGCAGAAGCACGTCACCAGATGGTCGTTGACCATGCCGGTGGCCTCCATGAAGGCGTAGACGATGGTCGGGCCGACGAATTTGAAGCCGCGCGAGCCGAGCTCTTTTGAAATCTTGGCCGACAGCGGCGTCGAGGCCGGGACGCTGGCGGTGGTCTTGAACGTATTGACGACAGGCTTGCCGTCGACGAAGTCCCACAGGTACTTCGAAAAACCTGCGCCTTCCTCCATGATCTTCAGATAGCCCTTGGCGCTGTTGATGGCGCCCTCGATCTTGGACCGGTTGCGCACGATGCCGGCGTCGTTCATCAGCGCGTGGACCTTCTTCTCGCTGTAGCGCGCGATCTTCTCCGGCTGGAAATCGTCGAACGCTTTGCGAAAATTATCGCGCTTGCGCAAAATCGTGATCCACGACAGCCCGGCCTGGAAACCGTCGAGGATCAGTTTTTCATACAGCGCCCGGTCGTCATATTCAGGCACGCCCCATTCGGTGTCGTGATAGGCCATGTAGAACGGGTCTTCGCCCGGCCACGGGCAGCGGGTCTTGCCGTCGGCATGCAGGCGCGCGGATCTGCTCATTGTAACGGGCTCATCGGAAATTGTCTCACGCGACGGTCTGCTTCGGGGCGGGACGAACGTCGTTCGGGTCGGCCAGATGGATCGCAAGGCCGCCCGCGCTCAAAGTAGCACCCGCATCGAGCGCGTCGGCGACGCGATCGGTCCGCAGCAGCGCCAGCCCGTTTCCGCCTGATGTCGAGCCCATGGTGCCCATAGGTTTCTCGCCGGCCAGAACGGTGGCGCCGGCTTCCGGCGAAAAGTCGTCGAGCACCACCCGCACGATCCGGGTGCGCGCGGTGCCGCGATGCTGCATCCGCGACACCACCTCCTGGCCGACATAGCAGCCCTTGTCGAAATCGACGCCGTGCAGCCGGTCCATATTGGTCTCGTGCGGGAACGCGTCGCCATACATGAAGTCGAGCCCGCCGCGCGGCACGCCTGACGCAATGCGATGCGCCTCATAGGCGTCGCTGTCACCGAGATCGGCGCCGATCAGGTCGGCCACCTTCTGCGCGAGTTCCGCAGGGACCAGAATGCGCCAGCCCAGCGCCTCCTGGCGCGGATCGGCAAACGTCAGGTCCGGCTTCATGGCGGGTTCGCCGCCCCATGCCGCCAGCACGCCGAGGCTGTCCGATAGATCTTCCACCGTGACCTTGGCGCGCAGCTTGTAGAAGCCGAGTTTGGTAGCGAGGCCAGGGGCCAGCGCGCGGGGGACATCGATCAGGAAGCCGCCGCCATGGCCGGACGGGGCCTCGGTGATCAGGAAATCGGTCGTGATCTTGCCCTGCGGCGTCAGCAGTGCGCCGAACCGGCCGAGCCCCGGCCGCAGCAGTGTGACGTCTGTGGTGACGAGGCCGTTGAGGAAGTTGCGGGCATCCTCGCCGCTGACCTTGATCACGCCCCGGTCCGGGAGAAACGCTGCTTTCATAAGCTAAATCGGCCTCTTCTAGGGTGTTGTTCAAGTTCCTGGGGAAACACAGGTCGCGGATATCCCATGCCAAGCTAAGGCGCTAAGGTGCCGCCAACAAGCCCCACAAGATAGCCCCAAAGCGGGCGCCCGAGGACAGCTATCTCCGATGAATCAACGATTTGACACCATTCTAAAATCCGGCACCGTGGTCAATCAGGACGGTGAGGGTGTTCGCGATATCGGCGTCGCCGGCGGGCGCATTGCCGCGATCGGCCAACTGGGGCAGGCGTCGGCCGGCGAGGTGATTGACTGCAAGGGCCTGCATATCCTGCCCGGCGTCATGGACACCCAGGTGCATTTCCGTGAGCCCGGCCAGACCCATAAGGAAGATCTCGAATCCGGATCGCGCAGCGCCGTGATGGGCGGCGTCACCGCCGTGTTCGAAATGCCGAACACCGATCCCCTGACGATTACGGAAGCCACCTTCACCGACAAGGTGAAGCGCGGCAAGCATCGCATGCATTGCGATTTTGCCTTCTTCATCGGCGGCACCCGCGAGAATGTTCAGGATCTACCTGAACTGGAACGCGCGCCGGGCTGTGCCGGCGTAAAAGTGTTTATCGGCTCTTCCACCGGCGCGCTATTGGTCGAGGATGACGAAAGCCTGCGGCGGATCTTCGGGGTGATCCGGCGCCGCGCCGCGTTCCATGCCGAGGACGAATATCGCCTCAACGAGCGCAAGCCGCTGCGGATCGAGGGCGATCCGCGCTCGCATCCGGTGTGGCGCGACGAGACTGCAGCGCTGATGGCGACGCAGCGGCTGGTCGCCCTCGCGCGCGAGACCGGCAAACGCATTCACGTGCTGCACATCTCCACGAAGGAAGAGATCCTGTATCTCAGGGATCACAAGGATGTCGCCTCCTGCGAAGCGACGCCGCATCACCTGACGATGGCCGCCCCCGAATGCTACGAGCGCCTCGGCACCTTGGCGCAGATGAACCCGCCGGTGCGCTCGGCCGATCACCGCGCCGGCATCTGGTACGGCATCGAGCAGGGCATCATCGACGTGCTCGGCTCCGACCACGCGCCGCACACGCTGGAGGAAAAAGCAAAGACCTATCCGGCCTCGCCCTCGGGCATGACCGGGGTGCAGACGCTGGTGCCGCTGATGCTCGATCACGTCAACGCCGGGCGCTTGTCACTGGCGCGCTTGGTCGATCTCACCAGCGCCGGCCCGGCGCGGCTGTTCAATTTGGCCTGCAAGGGCCGCATCGCCGCCGGTTACGACGCCGACTTTACCGTCGTCGATCTCAAGCGCAGCGAAACCATCACCAACACATGGGTGGCCTCGAAGGCGGGCTGGACGCCCTATGACGGCGTCCGCGTCACCGGCTGGCCGGTCGGCACCTTCGTGCGCGGCAAGCGCGTGATGTGGCAGGGGGAGGTGACGACGCCATCGACTGGCGAGCCGGTGCGGTTCCTGGAGACGTTGAAGGCGTGATCAGCCGTCATTGCGAGCGCAGCGAAGCGTTAGCCGTCATTCCGGGGCGATGCGAAGCATCGAACTACGGTGCGCAATTGCGCACCTGAGAATCTCGAGATTCCCCGATGCGCATTGCGCATCTGAGGTCTGGTGCTGGCGCACCATCCCGGAATGACGGAGTAACTCCTCGCGATTACGAGGACAGCGCAGGATGCTGAACTACTGCTTCGCCAGCGCCAGCGAAAATTCGCCGTTGCGCACACGGGTCGGCAGCCCTTCGACGAACTTCGCCACTGCGTCTTCGCCGTAAGTGCTCACCAGTTCGGCCATCGCCGTGAACAGGCTCGCCTGCGCCAGGCAGTCGCCGTCGACGCCGTCGTGGCGCGCCTCCGCCCAGGCTTCGTTGAGGTAGCTGAGCGCAGCCTGCTTCTGTTCGTGGTCGGGAAGGGGATCGCGGGCGATCGAGAAGGTCGCAGGATGGCTCATGAAACTCAACGAATCTGCGCGCAATCCAGGGCGGACCGCGTCGAACGCGTTAACGTGTAGCACGAGGCCCGCGCCCCGCTAGGCCACATCTTTAAGAACGGTTAACGGCGCTGCCCGTATTTGCGGCGCTGGTTCCCCGGGGCTGCAGGCTCACGAAATACAGCCGAGAATCTACGCCGGCGTCGCGCAAACATGCTTTGCGCCCGCCCCGATCAACTCATCCCGGCTGCCATAGCCATAGAGCACGCCGATGCCCTTGATGCCGTTCTTGCCGGCGCCGATCATGTCGTGGCTGCGGTCGCCGATCATCAGGGTTTTGGACGGATCGACGCCAGTCTCTTTGAGGGCGTAGGCGAGAAGATCGCCCTTGTCGGCGCGGGTGCCGTCAAGCTCTGCGCCAAACACGCGCTCGAAGTGAGGACGCAGGCCGAAATGATCGATGATGCGATCGGCGAAAACCAGCGCCTTGCTGGTGGCGACGAACAGCCGGTGACCGGAATTGCCCAGCGTCGTCAGCACCTCGACGATCCCGTCATAGCGCGCGTTCTCGTAAAGCCCGATATCGGAAAACCGCTCGCGATACAGCGACACGGCGCGATCCGCATCCTGCTCGCCGCCGAGGATCTTCACGAAACTGGAGCGCAGCGGCGGTCCGATGCACCAGGTCAGTTCGTCCTCGCCGGGGATCGCGGGATGTTCGAGTTTTTGCAGCGCATATTGGATCGACCGGGTGATGCCGGGCTTCGGGTCCGTCAGCGTGCCGTCAAGGTCGAAGAAGATTGTGTCCATGGTTGGCTTATACGCCGGGCGTTGCCTGACCGGCAAATCGCCCGCTCACTGATTTGGGTCTGCTGTCTATCCCTGCGTGCAAAAATATTCCGGTTGTCGCGTCGCGCAAATCATCTTTATGACTCCCGCCATCCTGTCCCACCAAGAGGGGCGTTGGCCATCGTCGCGGACGTGGGGCAGGTCGCGGTGGACGCGAGGTCACGACTGACGAGCGTGGCTTATGCGTACGGCGAAATCGTGCGGGTCCGACGCCCCGGTGCTGGCGTCAAGTTGGCGGGAGCGAAAGCTTCCAATGATGATGGTGGCAACAAAGCCGGTCACCAGGACGACCACGTATAAGCTGTAGAGCCATTGCGCAGGGAAGGCCGGAGGCTCTCCGCTGAACCTGTATGCTCGTGTGCGCATCCTTGATGCATCTATTGCACGCGAGACCGCGGGTGCAGCGCGCACCCGGTCTTCCCTGCGCCCTCTGTTTTCGAGAGGGCCAACGAAATGCAAAACTTCGGGCGCATCGCGCCGCGAGAACGAGAAGTCGTATTCTATTTCGTAGCCCGGATGAGCGTAGCGAAATCCGGGGCCGCTCCAAGACCTGTCCCGGATTTCGCTACGCTCATCCGGGCTACAAGAAGACCGAACTAATTCGCGTAGCGCGCCGTGAGATCGCGCGAGATCTTCGAGCCTTCCTCGATATACCGGCGGATCGCCACGGAAGCTGCCGGCGTGCAGGTGCGGTAGGTCTGCTGGAAGCCGTTATAGCCGCGGTTGAAGCCCGCGATCATGCGGGCGCGGCGGTCGCCTGAGGGGGTCTCGGCATCGATCAGCGCCTGCATCTCGTTGCGCCATTTCGGCCCTTCATTGCTGCCGCAGATGCCCCTGAGATAGTGCAGCGTGCCGAGGATTTCGGCCAGCCGCTGCAGGTCGGCGTCGAACGGCGCGGCGGCATCCTGGGCCCGCGCGGGGACAGAAAGGCATGCCGAGATGAGGATCAGAAAGGCCAGAAATTGCTTGCGCATGGTGGGGTCCAGAACCCGCCCGATATGCCCCCTCAATACGCCCGAGGCAAGGCGCAAAGCCCGCTAAACCAGCTTCCGGGCGGCCTCAATGACCTCCTGAAGGCCGCCGGTGACCCTGAGGTCGCCGAGCGCGTCCGGGTACAGCCATTTGAAGTCGTCGTGCTCGTCGTTCAGGATCGGCTCCCTGGCGGTCCAGCGCGCCGCAAACGACATGATCAGATAATGGCCGCCGCCGCCGGCCGCCGGCAGCACCTCGCGCCATCCGGCGAGGTCCAGAATTTCGATTCGCAGGCCGGTTTCCTCGTCAACCTCGCGATGCAGCGCGGTGTGCAGCGATTCGCCGAATTCGACCCGCCCACCCGGGAACGAATAAAATCCCATGCCTGGCGAGCGGGAGCGGCGAACCAGCAATACCTTGCCGTCGCGAAAAATTGCGCCGCTGACGGCAAGCTGGGGATGGGTGGGCTGAATGGGAGAAACCAAGGCGTGATCCGCGAAGTGGGGAACAATGATGGCGTGGGATCATGCCCGATCGATGCGCGGAGGTCTAATTCGGCGACGGTGTCGCTCGAAAACGCCTCAATGCGACATGATTTCTTCGACGTCGGCTTCGGAGGCGCCGTTGATGACGCCGGCGGTCATCATCACCAGCGGCTTGACCCAGCCGGTGGCCTGCTCGGCCAGCGTGGCGCGGGTCTTGTCTTGCTGGGCTTCGCGCATCGCCACACCCACCGCGCTCAGGATCGAGGTCATGGAGTTAGTGAGTTTGTCGAATTGGGCGCGGATGCCGGGGTCGGCCATTTCAAAGGCCTCGATCGCGAGGTCGCGATCCTTGAAATTGGAGGCGATGAAATGCTCGGCGTAAGAGAGCGGGCTCCAGGCGAGGAAATCCTCGGCGCATTCCGGCATGTCCGGGATCATCTCAAGCAGCATGATGGCTTCGTTGAAATGATTCAGGTAGTCGGTGGCGAGCCCGGTGCGCGGGTTGATATTGGCAGCCTTCAACTGCGCCGCACGGGCCGCGCTGATCCGGCCGGTCGGGGGCGTTGTTGGGCGCTCGGATCGCGCGGATGTGGGGGCGGTTGTCGTCATCCGCTCTACTGTTAAGGGTTGGAGTTAAGAGACGTTAAACAGACGGAAGATTGGCCTGGAAATGTGCGGACGCTTCGTAATTACATCGCCGCCAGCGGCACTTAGGTTGATTTTTGGCTATATCGAGCAGCCTAATTTTCCGCCCCGGTATAATATTGCGCCAACCCAGCCGATTCCGGTGGTGATCCTCGAAAATGGCGGCCGACACTTCCGGTTGATGCGCTGGGGGCTGGTGCCGGCCTGGGTGAAAGACGCCAGGAAATTCACCCTGCTGATCAACGCGCGCGCCGAGACGGTTTTGGAGAAACCGGCGTTCAAGAACGCGATGAAACGGCGTCGGGTGCTGGTTCCAGCCGACGGCTATTACGAATGGCAGGACAAGGACGGCCGCAAGCGTCCGTTTTTCATCCATCGCCACGACGGCCAGCCGGTCGGTTTTGCCGCACTGGCGGAAACCTGGATGGGCCCGAACGGCGAGGAGTTCGACAGCGTCGCCATTGTCACCACGCAGGCGAGCCCGGATCTGGCGGCGCTGCATCACCGGGTGCCGGTGACGATCGCGCCCGAAGATTTCGAACGCTGGCTCGATGGCCGGGCGCACGACGCCGAAGACGTCATGGCACTGTTGAAGGCGCCTGCCGAAGGCGCGTTCGGCTGGCACGAGGTTTCGACCCGCGTCAATCGCGTCGCCAATGACGACGCGCAACTGACGCTTCCGATCACGGACGAGGAGAGGGCGGCTGAAGAGCCGAAACCCGTCAAGAACGCCGCGTCACGCAAGGTTGCGCCGGCGTCGGAAGATGACGGACAGGGATCGCTATTCTAGGGGAGATCGAGGAAACCATGGATCAGTACACGCGCGATGAAATTCTGGGCGGCGTTGCGACGGAGGTCTTCGCTGCGCTGGAGCAGACAAAACAGATTGCGCCATTCTCTTCGCGTCCACGCGGGCTGACGGTCGATGATGCCTATCGCGTGACCCCGCGCGTCCGAGCGATGTTCGAGGCCGGAGGCGCGAAAGTGGTGGGCCGCAAAATCGGATTCACCAACCGCACGATCTGGGAGCAATACAACGTCTATGCGCCGATCTGGGGATATGCCTTCGACCGCACGGTGCACGACCTCGCCGTCACGCCCACGCTGTCGCTCAGTCAACTGTCCGAAACGCGCATCGAGCCCGAAATCATGTTCGGGCTGGGGAGTGCTCCCTCGGCGGGGATGGACGAGACTGACTTGTCCGCCTGCATCGACTGGATCGCGCTCGGCTACGAGATCGTGCAGTCGATCTACCCCGGCTGGAAATTTTCGGCCGCCGATACGGTCGCGGGCGGAGGCCTGCACGGGGCGCTGCTGATCGGTCCGCGCCAGCCGTTCGCGCCGCGTGCCGCGGAATGGCGGCGCGCGCTGACCGCCTTCGAGATCGACCTGAACTGCGACGGCAAGTTGATCGATCGTGGTCACGCCGGAAATGTGCTGGAAGGGCCGATCTCGGCGTTGCGTCACCTGGTTGAACTGCTGGACAACGACCCGGTCAATCCGCCGCTCGGCGCCGGCGAGATCATCAGCACCGGCACGCTGACCAAAGCCATGCCGGTGACAGCGGGCGAAACCTGGACGGCGCAGCCGTCGGGCATCGCGCTCGATGGCGTAACGGTTCGGTTTGTCTGAGATTTTGAAGGGATCGTTGTGTTGAAGCCGTGGAATTCCGGGGTAGGCAGTGAGCACGCTATCGCTCTGCCCACCCCGCCAATTCGGCTATGCGGCCTGCGCGGCAACCGCCGATCCCAAATCGGTGTTGCTGTAGGCGACACCGCCGATGCCCCAGGCGCCATCGACGGCGTAACTGACGCTCGAATAGATATGCTCGCGTTTGATGCGGCCTCGCGCCGCCTCCTCGATGATCGCCGTGCCTTCCCCGATCCAGGCATCCTTCAATTCCTGCGTCGGCAGCACGAAGGACGGCACCTTGAGTTCGAACACCGCGATGTCGGTCGGCTTGCCGCCGGAGAAGGTGCGGCCCCGGGGCACTACGCTCACTTCGCCGATCACGTTCGGCGTCATGAATTTGTTGCCGGTGAGACCGTGCAAGCGCAGCAACAAGTCAGTGAGTTTGCGGAACGCTTCGGCTTCGGCCTCCGCGGTCAGGACGCCTTCGGGAACGATGATCTGGATCGGCATGTTTTTCTCCATGAACGGCACAACCGGATGCGCCCCGCGGTTGCCTGCGGAGGTCGTCATCACTAGATAACGATCGTTATCCAATAAACATAACGATCGTTATTTCGTCAATGGTAATATAACGATCGTTATCAACTTGATGTGAGAGGCGCGGAATGGCGCGGTCGAAGGCAAACGAGGGCGATGCGCGGGCGCGTCTGGTCGAGGCGGCCGGGCGCGGCTTCCGTAGCGGCGGGTTCGGCGGCACCGGCGTCGATGCGCTGGCGAAAGGCGCAGGGCTCACCTCAGGCGCGTTCTACGCGCATTTCGATTCCAAGGCCGAGGCCTTCAAGGTCGTGGTCTCGGATGGCATCGCGACATTGCGCAACGGCATCGCCGCGTTCCAGCAACAACACGGCCGCGGCTGGCGCGATCCGTTCGTCGATTTCTATCTCGGCGAACGGATGGAAGTCGGCCTCGACGAGGCCTGCGGTCTGCCGAGCTTCTCGCCGGATGTCGCGCGCGCCGACGATGCGACGCGTGCGGTCTACGATGCCGAACTGACGCGACTGGTCGAGGTGCTCGTCGCCGGGTTCCGCGGTGCGCATGCCAGCGAACGGGCCTGGTCGTTCCTCGCGGTGCTGTCGGGCGCGGCGGCAATGGCACGCGCCGTCAAGGACCAGAAGATCAGGCGCGAAATCCTCGCCGCGGCGCGCAGCGCGGCCAAGGCGGTCTAGCTATTGATCAGGAGCGCAGACACAAAATCGCTACGACGTCGGCGCGCGGCCATCGAGCCATTTGGCGAAGACGATGGTCTGCGCCTCTTCATAGCCGATCGATTGATAGAACGCGGCGACAGCCACATTCTCGCGCCGAACCAGCAATTGCCGTCGCGGCCGATCAGCACGGTCGAGTTCGGACCCTTGCGGGCGAGCGCGATATCGGCGGTGGGATCGTTCCACGGTCGCGTCAGGCCGCAGGCCTGCCAGAGCGCGATGACGCTGGTGACGTCGGTATCCGCGATCGGTGCGATGGCGAGTGTTGTCACAGCACCTTGCCGGGATTCATGATGCCATGCGGATCCAGCATCGCCTTGATGCCGCGCATCAGTTCGATCGCGACCTTGTCCTTGACGTCGGGCAGTTCGTCGCGCTTGAGCACGCCGATGCCGTGTTCGGCGGAGATCGATCCGCCCATCCGCAGCACGATTGCGAACACCACCGCGTTGACCTCGTGCCAGCGCGCCAGGAAATCCTCCGACTTGCCGCCGACCGGCTGGGAGACGTTGTAATGGATGTTGCCGTCGCCGAGATGGCCGAACGGCACCGGCCGCGAGCCCGGGATCAGCTTGACCACGGCGGCGTTGGCCTCTTCGATGAAATCGGGAACGGCCGCGACCGGCACCGAGATATCGTGCTTGATCGAGCCACCTTCCGGCTTCTGCGCCGCCGACATCTCGTCGCGCAGCTTCCAGAAGCCGGCGCGCTGGCTCAGATTCGCCGCGATCACGGCGTCGTCGACGATGCCTTCTTCCATGCCCTTGGCGAGGATTGCCTCCAGCGCGGCGCGGGCGTCGTCGCGCGAGGACGACAATTCCATCAGCACGTACCAGGGATGCTTGCTGGTGAGGGGATCGCGGATATCGATGCCGTGACGAATGCTGAAGTCGACCGCGATGTCGGCCAGCAGTTCGAAACTGGTGAGGCTGTTCGCCGCCTCGTTCTGCGAGATCGACAGCAGCTTCAGCGCCTGTGCCGGCGATTGGAGCCCGACATAGGCGGTCTCTACCGCGCGCGGCTTCGGAAACAACTTCAATGTCGCCGCGGTAATGAAGCCGAGCGTGCCTTCGGCGCCGATGAAAATATTGCGCAGGTCGTAACCCGTATTGTCCTTCTTCAGCTTCGACAGCCCGTTGAGGATCCGGCCGTCGGCCAGCACGACTTCGAGCCCGAGCGCCATCTCGCGCGCCACGCCGTAGGCCAATGCGGCGGTGCCGCCGGCATTGGTAGAGAGATTGCCGCCGATGGTGCAACTGCCCTCGGCGCCCAGCGAGAGCGGGAACAGCCGGTCGACGTCGTTGGCACGTTGTTGCGCGATCTGCAGCACGACGCCGGCCTCGCACGTCATCGTGTTCGACGCCGGATCGACCTCGCGGATTTTATCCAGCCGCCGCATCGAAACCACGACCTCGCCATTATGCGGCGTCTGCCCGCCGACGAGGCCGGTATTGCCGCCCTGCGGCACCAGCGCGATTTTGTGTTCGGTGGCGAGCTTGCAGATCGCGGAAACTTCGGCCGTCGTGCCTGGCCGCAGCACCAGCGGCGAGCGGCCGTGAAACAGGTCGCGTTCCTCGGTCACATAGGGCGCGATGTCGGCGGTGTCGGTGACCGCATATTTGTCGCCGACGATTCCGCGAAACTTCGCGATCAGTTCAGGCGACAGCGGCGGCACGGCGGCTTGAGCGATATTCATCGTCGTCTCTTTCATTGCCGCCTTGTAGCGGCGCTATTCCCGCCCCACGGCCGCGCGGCGCAGCCGGTCGTTGATGGCCTCACCGAGCCCTTCGTCCGGGATCGGCATGACAGCGATGGTGCGCGCGCCCCCGGCGTCGAGCGCACGAAGATGACCGAACAGGTTGGCGGCGGCTTCAGCGAGATCGCCGCGTGCAGACAGATTCATCACTGCGGCGGCGCCGTCAATTCCCGAAATTGCTCCGAGGCCGAACGCGAGCAATGCCTCTCCGGGCTCGATGCTGTCGGCGCGAAGCCGCACCTTCGCGCGCGGCGCGTAATGCGAGGCGAGCATTCCCGGCGCCAGCGGTTGCCCACTGTCGCGGTCGGTATCGGCGGGCGGTTGCAGCAGCGGTTGTCCGAGCACGCGCTCGATGTCCCGCCGCGGCAGGCCGCCGGGGCGCAACAGCATCGGTTGCTCAAAGCAGCCGACAATGGTCGATTCGACGCCGACGGCGACCGCGCCGCCGTCGATGATCAGGTCGATCCGCCCCGCAAGGTCGCTCGCGACATGGGCGGCCGTGGTCGGCGAGACGTGACCGGACAGGTTGGCCGATGGTGCCGCCACCGGCCGGCCGAACGCTTGCAAAATGTCGCGGGCGACGGGGTGGGCCGGTATCCGGATCGCGACGGTGTCGAGGCCGGCGGTGGCGAGATCGGCGACCGCGCAGCCGTCAGCCTTGGGCAAAACCAGCGTCAGCGGGCCCGGCCAGAACGCCTCGGCCAGCGCCAGCGCCGGGCCGTCAAAGCGGGCGATCTGCCGGGCGGCCGCGATATCCCCGACATGGGCGATCAAGGGATTGAAGGCCGGTCGGCCCTTGGCCTGGTAGAGGCGGGCGATGGCGGCCGGGTTGGTGGCATCGGCGCCGAGGCCGTAAACGGTCTCGGTCGGGAATGCGACCAGCCCCCCCTGGCTGAGGGAACGCGCCGCCGCGGCCACGGCAGCCGCGCCGGCGGGCAAAATCGGGGTCTTCAGGCCAACATTCACTGTGATTTATTTCCTCAAATCGCCGCCTTGCGGTGGCCGAAACCCAAGGCTATAAGCCGCGTTCTTAGTCGGAGTGTGGCTCAGCCCGGTAGAGCACTGCGTTCGGGACGCAGGGGTCGCAGGTTCGAATCCTGCCACTCCGACCAAGATTTCAAGTACTTACGAAGTCTACAATCTTGCGCAGCCCAAGATAAGCCCAAGATTGATTAACCTCCGCACGGTGCGCTTTACACGCAGGGTGCGCAGGTTTCCAGATCCTTCTTTTTCTTCCATTTTCGTTCCCGGTCGTCGAGGTTTGACACCCTTCGAAGTGGGAGCATTTGCGTGCCGCGAATTTGCATTCGAGAAAAAGACGCGAAATACGGTCGAGGGGGCGGATGAACGTAGGAACGCGGGTAGACGCCAAAACGGTTATTGCGCGATGGGGGTTTGCCGAATTTAGGGCGCCGCGCTGGCAGACGCACTATGCACGCCATAGTCCGCAAAACATCCGGCAGGGCGTCCCCTTTGACAATCTTTCCCGACAGGAAATCGACCATCTCGAATACATGACTCGTCAGTTTCGCCAAGATCTCGTGGGGGATGTAGACGCCAATCCGACGTGGGAATGCCAAGAGTGGAATAAGGACCGGTTTGGCAGGGTCCTGACTATCTTTCGCATGGCGCCGAATCGCAACGCTAACATCCCCTTCTTGTCATTTGTTGCTTGTCCCCGCTTCCTCAATCCTAACGGCACACCAGAGGATGGCGACCCGCGTACCGAAGCCGATAAGGTACCGTTCGATGCGCCGTTTCGTCAGGACGAGCCGGTAATCATCACGCCAAATTACGGCCCGAACATTTTGATCGACGGTTACGGGCGCGGTGTCCTGTTCATTCGCTCGTCAAAACCTGATGCGCTCATCAAGGTTTGGTATCCCGTCTAGCCGCTCTTATTCACGAGACGATGGATGAGAGGCTGGCGAGCGTGGTGTAAGGCGCTGATCCGGCGTAGGATTCGGTTGCGAAGCCAACCCTGTCCGCTCCAACTCTGGCCACGCCCGCCATGACCGATGATACGAT
>JBBRSX010000109.1:0-21994 GCA_038244925.1 Hyphomicrobiales bacterium
AAGCTTCCTCAATCGCGGCGAGGTCATGCTCCGGCGCGTCGGCGAACATGGTGCGGCGCTTGCCGAGCGGCGTCTTCGGCCCGAAGATGTCGCGAACTTTCCGCACCTGCTCGCCGATCTTCGACCACTGCTCGGCCTCCGAGCCCAGCAGGCCCTTGATGCCCTTCAGCTCGGCCCGCAGGTTCTTGTCCTCGGTGCGGATCTCGAATTCCTCGAGCTTGCGCAAACTGCGCAAGCGCATGTTGAGGATGGCCTCGGCCTGGATCTCCGTCAGCTTGAACGCCTTCATCAGTTCCGGCTTGGGCTCATCCTCTGTCCGGATGATCTTGATCACCTTGTCGATGTTGAGGTACGCGATCAGATAGCCGCCGAGCACTTCGAGCCGGTGCTCGATCTGCGCTTTCCGATAGTTGGAACGGCGCATCAGCACGTCGCGCAGATGGTCGAGCCATTCGCGCAGGCATTCGGCGAGGCCGAGCACCTTGGGAATCCGGCCCTTCACCAGCACGTTGAGGTTCAGCGAAATCTTGCTTTCTAGCTCGGTGAGCCGGAACAGCGATTCCATCATCAGCGCGGGATCGACGGCGCGGGATTTCGGCTCAATGACGAGACGGACGTCTTCGGCGGACTCATCGCGGACGTCGCCGACCAGCGGCAGCTTCTTCTCGTTGAGCAGCTCGGCGATCTTTTCGACCAGCCGCGACTTCTGCACCAGCCACGGAATTTCGGTGATGACGACGACCCAGGTGCCCCGCGCGCCCTCGTCCTGGGTCCATTTGGCGCGGGTGCGGAACGAGCCGCGCCCGGTGATATAGGCTTCGGCGATGCTTTCCTTGGAATCGACGATGATGCCGCCGGTCGGAAAATCCGGACCCTTGACCCATTTCAACAGCGCCTTCGACTTCGCCTCGGGCTTCTCGATCAGGTGCAGCGACGCCTCGCACAGCTCAGCGACGTTGTGCGGCGGAATCGAGGTCGCCATGCCGACCGCGATGCCCTGCGAACCATTGGCGAGCAGATTCGGAAAGCCGCCGGGCAGAACCACCGGCTCCTTCGACTGGCCGTCGTAGTTGGGACGGAATTCAACACCGTCCTCGTCGATGCCTTCCAGCAACAGCTGGGCGACGCTGGTCATGCGCGCTTCGGTGTAGCGGTAGGCGGCGGGATTATCGCCGTCGATATTACCGAAATTGCCTTGGCCGTCGACCAGCGGATAACGCGAGGAGAAATCCTGCGCCAGCCGCACCATGGCGTCGTAGATCGCCTGGTCGCCATGCGGATGGAACGAACCCATCACGTCGCCGACGATTTTGGCCGATTTCTTGAACGGCGTGCCGGGGTCGAGTCGCAGCAGGCGCATGCCATAGAGGATGCGCCGATGCACCGGCTTCAGGCCGTCGCGGGCGTCCGGCAACGCGCGGTGCATGATGGTCGAGAGCGCATAAGCGAGATAGCGCTCTTCGAGCGCATCGCGCAGCATGACCTCGTGGATTTCCGCCGGCTCTTCCGGCGGTAGCTGTCGTTTTCCCATGGGGAGGCGTTAAACTTTTGCGGTGAATCGGGCAAGACGCGAATCGGGGCAATTACCGCCCCGATGGTCGTGAGCGCCTATAACCACAGGCGTTTGTGGCGAAAAATGGCTGCTGCCGGGGCGCCAATTGACGGGGCACGGCGTATGGGTCCCTGCGTTCGCAGGGACGACAATTGATGGAGCCCGCTCAGCCAGCCGAACTGATTCGCAGCCGATGCCGGGTCACCGCATTGATAAACCCGTCCCTCGCATCCGAATGGCCCTGCCCGCGCGGCTCCAGTACGTGGCGGAGCAGAAACAGCCCGGTCAGGCGAAAGCCGTCCTGCAGGTCCTGGTCGGACCAGCCGTTGGAGCCGGCCTCGCCTTCACGCAAAAATGGCGGCAGCCGCAGCAGCCGGTCGCGGTAGGGTTCGCCGGCCAGCCGCGACACCGCGCCGCCGGATTTCGGCGAGACATAGATCAGCTCCGAGGTCGCGCCGGTCGCGGCGCAGTTTTCCAGATCGAGGCCGAAGCCGAGCTCGGCCAACATCGCCAACTCAAACCGGACCAGATGCACCGCCGCCTCGCCGACGTCGTCGAAATCGTCCAGCGTCCGCTCCAGCATCTCGTAGATGTCCTCGTGCGGATCGCGCTCCGGCAACAGCCGCACCACCGAGGCGAGATGGGTAATGCCATAGACCGCATGGGAGGACCCCAGCAGCGTCGCCGCGCGCAGCCGCGTGCCTTCGAGGGCGTAGGTGCCGAGATGCTCGTCGAGCCGCGCCCGCCACACCGCCGTGACGCTGTTGCCGGGCTGCAGCAACGGCCGCAGCCGCGACGACGACCCGCCGCGCACCAGGCCGAGATGCCGGCCATGGCTGCGCGTCAAGAGTTCGACAATGGCGGAGGATTCGCCATGCCGGCGCACCCCCAGCACGATGCCTTCGTCGGTCCATTCCATGGGGTGAAGCTTACAGGATTTCGTTGAGAGGCGCAGCCGTCTCTCCGCGCCGTCATTCCGGAGCGCATCGAAGATGCGAACCCGGAATCTCGAGATTCCGGGTCTGGTCCTTCGGACCATCCCGGAATGACGTTAAGCGTTGAACCAGCCCACGGCGTCGCCGGTGAACGAGAAATACAGCCCCGCCGCTGTCAGCGCGCAGGACACCACCTCGATGCCGCTGTCGAGTTGCACGCCGGCCTCGCCGATCACCTGGATCAGCGAGATCACCGAGAGCACCAAAGCCGCGGCGAGCGCCCAGCGCGGCCAGTTCTTGTGCCGCTGCGCAGCGAGCCAGACGAAATAGACCAATAGCAGGATCAGGCCGCCGGCCATCACGGTCGCCACGTTGATCATCTGCTCGGTCATGGCAGCCGAGGGCATGCGGTCCTGGAACGCCACCGACAACGCGTCCAGCGTCAGCGACAGATACAGCAAAACCTCAAACCACAGCACGTTTCTGGGTACGTTCATCGCGACGCCGGTTGTTCTTTCTTTTACCGGTTTATTCCCGGATCGTTCCAGAATTATTCTCTTGGGAAATCCAGACCCATTTCCCTGTATCGGTCAGGGTCGTCGCCCCAGTTCTCGCGCACCTTGACGAACAGGAACAGGTGCACGGGGACGCCGACGATTTCCGCGATCTCCTTGCGCGAATCCGCGCCGATCGACTTGATGGTGGCGCCGCCCTTGCCGAGCACGATCTTGCGCTGGCTCTCGCGCTCGACAAAGATCGTCTGCTCGATGCGAACGGACTTGTCGTTGCGCTCGGTCCAGCTGTCGGTCTCGACGGTGGACTGATACGGCAATTCCTGATGCAGCTGGCGAAAGATCTTTTCGCGGGTGATTTCCGCCGCCAGATGCCGCATCGGCGCATCCGACATCTGGTCCTCAGGGTAATGAAATGGCCCCGCCGGCACCATCATCGCCAATGTCTTGCGTAGATCCTCAACGCCGTCGCCCGACAGCGCCGAGATCATGAAGGTGCTTTCGAATTTCATGCGCTCGTTGGCGATCTGCGCCAGCGCCAGCAATTTTTCGCGCGGAATCAGGTCGATCTTGTTCAGCACCAAAATCTTCGGATGCTTGACCGTCGCAAGCTTGCTCAGGATCGCCTCGGCCTCTTCGTCGATGCCGGCTTTGGCATCGAGCAGCACGCAGACCAGATCGGCGTCATGCGCCCCGCTCCAGGCCGTCGACACCATCGCGCGATCAAGCCGCCGTTTCGGCGAGAATATGCCGGGCGTGTCGACCAGGATGATCTGGGCGTTGTCCTCGATCACGATGCCGCGTATCAGCGCCCGCGTGGTCTGCACCTTGCGCGAGACGATGGTGACTTTGGAGCCGACCAGCGCGTTGACCAGCGTCGACTTGCCGACGTTGGGCGCGCCGATCAGCGCGACGAAGCCGCAGCGGGTCGCGGCAGGTGCGGGTTCGGTTGAAGGTTCAATTGTCATTACTTGCGCCACTAACGCCTTCACGTTCGATCATGACTGAGGCCGCGAGCTTTTCGGCCGCGCGTTTGGAGCCGCCGACGCCTTCGGCAGGCGCAAGGCCCGGCAGGTCGACGGCGACGCGGAATTGCGGATCGTGATGCGGCCCGGTGCGCTCGACCTCGCGATAGACCGGCGTCGGCAAGCCCTTGCTCTGGGCCCATTCCTGCAAAACCGTTTTGGGGTCGCGCAGCGGCCGCCGCGGCTTGCGCATCCGCTCCAGCCAGTTGCGTTCGACGAATTGGGCCGCTGCCGCGTGACCGCCGTCGAGATAGATCGCGCCGATCACGGCCTCGCAGATGTCGCCGAGCACGGATTTACGCAACCGCGCCCCCGCGCCTGCGCCGACCGCACCGAGCTTGATGTCGTCGAGCAGGCCGAGCGATTTGGCGACGTCCGCGCAGCTTTCCTTGCGCACGAGATCGGCGAGACGTTTGGACAATTCGCCCTCGTCGGCCCGCGGATAAGCGCGATACAGCATGTCGGAAATCACAAGCCCGAGCACGTGGTCGCCTAGAAACTCGAGGCGCTGATAGCTGTCGGCGCGATGACGGGTCGCGGGCTTCAGCGCCGACACATGCGTAAACGCGGTGACCAGCAGCGCGCCATCGGTGAATTTGTAGCCGATGCGCGCTTCGATCGCCGCGGCCGCCGCCTTGGCGCCGGCCTTGCCGCGCTTCTTCTTGGGCGCAGCTTCGCCGCCGGCATCGGACTTCGGGCTCGGCTCGCCTGACGTCGCGGAATCCTGGATGACGGGCGTTTCGTCGTTCATCGCACGATGGAGAATATGCGATTCCAGCGCACCGCGGTCGGCCAGCGCCAGAACATCCAGGCGTGTTCGCCCTCGGCAATGGAGAAGAAGATCATCTGCGCCCGGCCGACGATATTCTCGAACGGCACATAGCCGACCGCCGACAGCACCCGGCTGTCAGTCGAATTGTCCCGGTTGTCGCCCATCATGAAGAAATGGCCGGCCGGCACGGTGTAGATGTTGGTGTTGTCGTAGAAGCCGTTGTCGACGCAATCGAGCGATTCATAGGTCACGCCGTTCGGCAGCGTTTCCTTCCAGCGCTTGACGCGCGCGGTGGCGTCGGAGCCGCAGGGGTCCTCGCCGATGAAGTCCGAAAGGCGCTCACGCTTGACCGGAACGTCGTTGATGTGGAGCAGCCCGTCCCTCATCTGGATGCGGTCGCCCGGCAGGCCGATCACCCGCTTGATGTAGTCGGTGGTGTCGTCCTTGGGCAGGCGGAACACCACGATATCGCCCCGCGACGGCTCCGAACCGAAGATGCGGCCCGAGAACAGCGGTGGCGACAACGGGATCGAGTAGTGGCTGTAACCGTAGGAATACTTCGATACGAACAGGTAGTCGCCGACCAGCAGCGTCGCCTTCATCGAGCCCGAGGGAATGTTGAAGGGCTGGAACAGGAAAGTCCGGATCACGAGCGCGATCAGCAGAGCATGGATGACGACGCGGATGGTTTCGCCCAAGCCGCTTTCAGTTTTTGTGCCGGATGTCACGCTCATGGCTTTCCCAATTCCCGCAGGCCTTTGCCCGCATGGTCGCAGAACACTTTCCTCACGCGAATCGGACGTCCGTTCGCGTCAAGAAAATGGTCTCGTCACTGAAGTTGAGGGTCATTCCGGCGCAAACCGGAATCGGCCCTGGTTCGATATTATTGCTGCGGCGTTTTAGACGGTTGTTCGCGGGCGCGCAATCAAGCGCCTGATAAAAACTTGCCAATCCATTGATAAATCAACGATTTTTAGTTTTGACGCGATCCCCCGGCGCGAACGCCTGCAACGCCTATGGTTTGCCGGGCACGACCGCCGAAATTATGACGAAGGCCTGCGCCAGCGGCCAATCATCGGTAATCGACAGGTCGATCCGCGCCTCGAACCCCTCCGGGGTCAGCGCCTGCAGCCGGGCCAGCGCCCCGCCGGTCAGTTTCATGGTCGGGCGGCCCCCCGGCAGGTTCACCACCCCCATGTCCTTCCACCAGACGCCCTGCCGGATGCCGGTTCCGAGCGCCTTGGAACAGGCCTCCTTGGCGGCGAACCGCTTGGCATAGGTCGCCACCACCATTTTCTCGCTCTTGGCCCGGCGCGCCGCCCGGGCGCGCTCGGCGTCGGTGAAGATGCGGCCGAGGAAGCGGTCGCCGTGGCGCTCGATCACCTTGGCGACGCGGGTGATGTCGATCAGGTCGGAACCGATGCCGATGATCATGGGGCGCTCGCGATTTTGGCGCGGCCGCGGTCCATCGCGGCTCGCATTTGGCGCACGGTTTCGCCAAGGCCGACGAACAGCGCCTCCCCCATCATGAAGTAGCCGATATTGAGTTCGGCGATCTCGGGCAGCGCGGAAATTGTCTCGGCGGTGTCATAATCGAGGCCGTGGCCGGCATGGACCTCGAGACTCGCGGCGCGCGCCAGCGCGGCGCCGGTGACGATGCGCTGCCATTCCTCCGCGGCCTTGGCGGCGTGGCCGTCAACCACGGCGTCGCACCAGCCGCCGGTATGGATCTCGATCACGGGCGCGCGCAGCTTGGCCGCCATCTCGATCTGGCGCGGGTCAGCGGAAATGAACAGCGATACCCGGATGCCGGCATCGTTGAGCCGCGCGATGAACGGCGCCAGCGCGTTGTGCTGGCCGACCACGTCGAGCCCGCCCTCGGTGGTGAGCTCCTCGCGGCGCTCGGGCACCAGGCACACCGCGTGAGGCCTGGTCGCCAGCGATATCCGCAGCATGTCCTCGGTCGCCGCCATCTCGAAATTCAGCGGTTTTGAAATCTCGGCCTTGAGCCGGGCCATATCGCTGTCGCGGATATGGCGGCGGTCCTCGCGCAGATGCGCGGTGATGCCGTCGGCGCCGGCCGCGATCGCGGCAAGCGCGGCGCGCACCGGATCCGGCCGCTCGCCGCCCCGCGCATTGCGCAAGGTAGCGACGTGATCGACATTGATTCCGAGACGCAGCGGGGGAGATTTCGGCATGACGGACTCTTCGAAAACCTAGCGGGAAAATCTAGCCATTGACGCGATCGACCCGGGCGACGACGGCCTTGGCGCGCAACTGGGCGATGATAGCGCTGAGATGCTTGAGGTCATAGACCTCAAGATCGATGGTCAGCTCGGTGAAATCGGGCGAGCGGCGAGACATGCTGATGTTGTCGATATTGCCGTCGTGCTCGGCGATGACAGTGGCGACCTGGGCAAGGCTTCCGGGCTCGTTGACGTTGTCGACGCGAATCCGCGCCGGGAAACGCTGCGGCATGGTCTCGTCGATGTCCCAGCGCACGTCGAGCCAGCGCTCCGGCTCCTCCTCGAAATCCTTCAGATCAGGCGACTGGATCGGGTAGATCGTGATCCCCTCGCCCGGCGAAACGATGCCGACGATGCGGTCGCCGGGCACTGCGCCGCCGTTCGGCGCGAACTTCACCGGCAAATCGGAATTGATACCGCGCACCGGGATGACCGAAGCGCTTCGCGCCGGATGCGGCGGCGACTGCAGCTTCAGCTTGGCGGCCAGCGTCTTCCTGGCCCCGTAGCGCACCAGCCGCTCTTCCTTGTAGTCCGGATACATCGCGCGGGCGACGTCGGACGCCTTCAGTTCGCCGCGTCCGACCGAGGCCATCACGTCCTCGATCGAGGTCCGCGCCAGCCGGGGCAAGGCGCCCTTCAGCTTGTCGTCGGCGTATTCGATCTTGGCGCGGGCAAACAGGCGATCGACGATGCGGCGGCCCAAACCGGCATACTGGTCGCGCACCGCGGTGCGGGTGGCGCGGCGGATCGCCGCCCGCGCCTTGCCGGTGACCGCAAGCGATTCCCAGGCCGACGGCGGCGCCGCCTGCGCCTGCGAGGTCAACACCTCGACCTCGTCGCCGTTCTGCAGTTCGGACGACAGCGGCGCGAACTTGCCGTTGATCTTGCAGCCGACCGCGCTGTTGCCGACATCGGTATGCACGGCATAGGCGAAGTCGATCACGTTGGCCTGGCGCGGCAACGCGATCAGCTTGCCCTTCGGCGTGAAGCAGAACACCTGGTCGTGGAACAGCTCCAGCTTGGTGTGTTCGAGAAACTCTTCCGGGTTGGCGCTTTCGGAGAGAATGCCGACAGTGTGGCGCAGCCATGCAAAGGCGTTGGATTCGTGCTTCAGGCGTTCGGTCGGCGATCCCGCGCCTTCCTTGTAGAACGCGTGCGCAGCGATGCCGAATTCCGCGATCTGGTTCATTTCCTCGGTGCGGATCTGCAGTTCGACGCGCTGGTTGCCGGGCCCGATCACGGTGGTGTGGATCGAGCGGTAGTCGTTCTGCTTCGGCGTCGAGATGTAGTCCTTGAAGCGCCCGGGCACCACCGGCCAGGTGGTGTGCACCACGCCGAGCGCGCGGTAGCAGGCTTCGATATCCGGCATCACCACGCGAAAACCGTAGATGTCGGACAATTGCTCGAAGCCGACCGACTTGCGCTCCATCTTGGTCCAGATCGAAAACGGCTGCTTGCGGCGGCCATAGACCCGCGCGGCGACGCCGTTCTTCTGCAGGTTCCTGGAGAGGCTGCTTTCGATCTCGCCGATCAGATTGCGGTTGCGATCGGCGAGCGCGTCGAGCCGCTGCATCACCACCGCATAGGCTTCCGGATCGAGCGTGTGGAACGACAGATCCTCGAGCTCTTCGCGCATCTCCTGCATACCCATGCGGCCGGCCAGCGGCGCATAGATGTCGAGCGTTTCCTCGGCAATGCGGCGGCGCGAGGCGTGCGGCACGAATTCCAGCGTGCGCATGTTGTGCAGGCGATCGGCGAGCTTGATCAGCAGCACGCGAACGTCGTCGGCGATGGCCAGCAGCAGCTTGCGCAGGTTCTCGGCCTGCTTGGCCTCGCGCGAGACCAGTTCCAGCCGCTTCAGTTTCGTCAGTCCCTCCACCAGCGCGCCGATCTCGTGGCCGAATATCTGGTCGATCTCGGCGCGGGTCGACTCGGTATCCTCGATGGTGTCGTGCAGCAGTGCTGCGACGATGGTGGCGTCGTCGAGCTTGAGGCCGGTGAGGATCGCCGCGACCTCGAGCGGATGCGAGAAATAGGGATCGCCTGACGCGCGCGTCTGGGTGCCGTGCGCCTTCATGGCGTAGACATAAGCCCGGTTCAGCAGGTCTTCGTCGGTATCGGGGTTGTACGACCTGACGCGATCGACCAGATCGTATTGCCGCATCATCCGAGCGCGGGGCGTTTTGGGCTTCTCGACCACGGGCGACGTCGGCGCCACCGCAACCTGATCGGTCGCGGCCTGCATCTGCCGGGGGCTGCGGCGCCAGAACGCCATCGAATCAGTGCCTCCATCAGCGCGGCCGGATTGGCCCGCTGTCGAACATCTAATGCGTTTTCGAACGAAGCTGCACCCTGTCAGGGCCTTGAAACGTTCACTTTCGCATCGCTTTGGGCCATCCAACGCCAAACCCGTGGCCAGCTCGCGACGAAATCAATACGGCCGGTTTCGGCCGTACCCGTCAAGACGCATGTTAACGGCAAAAATGTCAACAAAAGCAAAGGCCCGGACGGATGTCCGGGCCTTTGGCAGATCGGGGAGTTTGGGACGTCCCGTCTTATCGGGCTATTCGTCCTCTTCGGGCTGCTCTTCCGGCGGCGCCAGGCCTTCCAGGCCCTTCAGGAGCTCTTCCTCGGTCATGCGTTCGACAGCGACCTCGGTGTCATCGGCATCGACGCTGGCGCCGGCCGAACCGATCAGCGGCACGGTATCGGGTTCGGGTTCGTCAACCTCGACGAACTTCTGCAGGGAATGGACCAGTTCTTCCCGCAGGTCTTCCGGAGAAATGGTGGAATCGGCGATTTCGCGCAGCGAAACGACCGGATTTTTATCATTGTCGCGATCAACCGTAAGTTGCGATCCGGACGAGATCATACGGGCGCGGTGGGCCGCCAGCAGAACCAGGTCGAACCGGTTGTCGACCTTATCAATGCAATCTTCCACGGTGACGCGCGCCATAGACTGTCGCTCCGTTAAATGGGGCCCAATATGTCGGTTATGAGCGCTAGTTATAGCGGTGGGTGGGGTTTCGCAAGACTAAATTTGTGATTTGCGTTCCTTATGGGCTCTGTTAACCCCTGCCGGGGCCAGAAGGCCGGAGCGTCCAGACGCGGCGGGGTTGCCGTACAGGGCAAGTAAATCTCTGCATTGCAGTGTCAAAAGACTAGGTTTTTCGCCCTCGCCCCACCATAATTGCAGTGGTGACTGTGGTGGGGCCAGATTCACCGAACTTTAGGCAGCAGAACGGAAAAGTGCGCGCGGTTGATCGCCGCTGCGCTAAAAACGTTAACAACCACGTGAGAACCACTTGATGTCACCAGTTTCCAACAAAATCGCGCTCTTTATCGATGGCGCCAATCTCTACGCAACCGCCAAAACGCTCGGCTTCGACATCGACTACAAGCGCCTGCTCAAGGAATTCCAGAGTCGCGGTACGTTGGTGCGTGCATTCTACTACACGGCGATTATCGAGGATCAGGAATACTCCTCGATCCGTCCCCTGATCGACTGGCTCGACTACAACGGTTACACGGTCGTCACCAAGGCAACCAAGGAATTCATCGACGCCAGCGGCCGCCGCAAGGTGAAGGGCAATATGGACATCGAACTAGCGGTCGATGCCATGGAGCTGGCCGAGCATGTCGACCAGATCGTGCTGTTCTCCGGCGATGGCGATTTCCGCTCGCTGGTCGAGGCGGTGCAACGGCGCGGCGTCCGCGTCACCGTGGTTTCGACGATTTCGAGCCAGCCGCCGATGATCGCCGACGAACTGCGGCGCCAGGCTGACGTCTTCACCGACCTGGTCGAGTTGCAGTCCAAGCTCGGCCGCGATCCGTCGGAGCGCCCCGCCCCGCGCGAGCCGCGCCATCACGCGCCACAATTCCTGCAGCGCGCGACCACGATGGCGCCGCGCGGCGCCGATGACGAAGAATTCGACGATTGAGCGCCATTCAATCAACTGATAGGCCTCGGTTCTCCCAGAGAACCGAGGCCTTTTCATTTTGGCTAACGCCATCAGCCCTTCCACCGCTCCCGGCCGCGATTGCCCGCTTTGTCCGCGGCTCGTTGAATTTCGCGCGCAAGCGAGGGCACTTCACCCCGACTGGTTCAATGCTCCGGTACCCGCCTTCGGCGATGCCAAAGGCCGGCTGCTGATCGTCGGCCTCGCTCCGGGCATGCAGGGCGCCAACCGCACCGGACGGCCCTTCACCGGCGATTACGCCGGCGACCTGCTCTATGCCACCTTGCTGGAATATGGCTTTGCCAAAGGCGTCTATCAGGCGAGGCCTGACGACGGGCTCAAGCTGGTCGATTGCCGGATCGGCAACGCCGTGCACTGCGTACCGCCACAGAACAAGCCGCTGCCGGTCGAGATCAACACCTGCCGCCAGTTCCTGATCGCGAGGATGGCGGAGATGCCGAAACTTCGCGCGATCGTCGCGCTCGGCCGGATCGCCCACGATTCGACGTTGAAGGCGCTGGGCATCCGCAATGCAGCGGCGCCGTTCAAGCATGGCGCGGTGCACGAGGCCGGCCATCACCGGCTCTACGACACCTATCATTGCTCGCGCTACAACACCAATACGCGGGTACTGACGCCGGAGATGTTTCGCAAGGTGTTTGCGAAGGTGCGCGCCGATCTGGATAACGGCTAAACCGGATTTTCCTTCAGCCACGCCAGCACGTCGCCGGCATTCCGGTCGGGCGGAAACACCGGATAGAACACGTGAGTGATGCGGCCGTCGTCGACAACAAGCGCCAGCCGCTTGATCAGCGTCAGCCCCGCCACTTCCATCGTCGGCAATTTCAACGCGCGGCTCAGCGCCAGCTTCTCGTCCGACAGCACCGGGAACGGCAGATGCAGCCGTGACGCCATCTCGGTCTGGTAGACGTTGTCCTGCGTCGACAGGCCGAACACTTGCTGGGCGCCGGCGGCCTTGAGCTCCGCGAACAGATCGCGGAACGAGCAGGTTTGCGGGGTACATCCCCGCGCCCCCGGGATCATGTCCCAGTCATCGACCAGACTGATCTTGCCGGGCTCGCCGGTGCGCGGATAGGCGAACACGACCGTGCGGCCAAGCAACATCGACATATCTATCGAAGTGTCGTCGGTGGCCAGCAGGCTGAACGAGGGAATCCTCGTGCCCGTCAGATGCTTCGCCGCGCCATCGTCTGATGGCGCCGGGATCTTGCTCCAGTCGACTTCGAGCAGGTTCTTCTGGTTCATGGCCGCATTCTCCTTCGTCCGTCATTGCGAGGAGCGCTTGCGACGAAGCAATCCACCTTCTCTGTGGAACGATGGATCGCTTCGCTACTCGCAATGACGGCGAGAGTAGCTATCCCCTCGCCCGCAGCAGGCGGCCCTTCTCGCGGCCCCAGTCGCGCTTCTTTTCGCTCTCGCGCTTGTCGTGCAGCTTCTTGCCCTTGGCGACCGCCAGCAGCAGTTTGGCGCGGCCGCGCTCGTTGAAATAGAGTTTGAGCGGGATCAGCGTCATGCCTTCGCGATCGACCGCGCCCATCAGCTTGTTGATCTGCTTTCTGTGCAGCAAAAGCTTGCGCGGCCGTTTCGGCTCGTGATTGAAGCGGTTGGCCTGCAGATATTCGGGAATGTTGGCGTTGATCAGCCAGATTTCGCCGTCCTTGGTATCGGCATAGGATTCCGCAATCGTGGTCTTGCCGTTGCGGATCGACTTCACTTCGGTGCCGGTCAGCGCGATGCCGGTCTCGATGGTGTCCTCGATCGCGTAGTTGAACCGGGCCTTGCGGTTTTCGGCGACAACCTTGATCGGGCGCTCGTTCTTCTCCGCCACATCAAGCCTTCTTGAGGAGATCGCGGATCTCGGTCAGGAGAGCCACTTCGGCCGACGGCTTCGCCGGCTCGGCAGGTTTCGCTTCATCCTTCCGCTTCAAGGTGTTCATGGCGCGAATGACCAGGAACAGCACAAAGGCGATGATGATGAAATTGATGGTCAGCGTCAGGAAACTACCCCAGGCCAGTACGGCGCCCTGCTTCTTGGCATCGGCCAGATTGGTCGCGGTAACCGCCTTCGACAATCCCGTGAAATAGTTCGAGAAGTCGAGGCCGCCGGTGGCCGATCCGATGATCGGCATGATGATATCGCCGACCAGCGAGGTCACGATGGCGCCGAAGGCCGCACCGATGATGACGCCGACGGCGAGGTCGACGACATTACCCTTCATGGCGAATTCGCGGAATTCCTTCAGCACGTTAGATTCCTCTCTTCGTTCAACAGGCGAAGAACTGACTTTAGTTGATCAGGCCGGCATACACCATCGCGTCGCGGATCACGGCGCCGGTTGGCGGCGTCACCGTCATCAGCGGCAGGCGCACTTCCTCGTCCAGCCGCCCCAGCAACTTGAGGCCATGCTTGGCTCCGGCGAGGCCCGGCTCCTTGAAGATGGCATCGTGCAGCGGCACCAGCCGGTCCTGAATTTTCAATCCGTTGGCGTAATCGCCCTTGAGGACCGCGGACATCAGATCGGCGCACAGCTTCGGCGCCACATTGGCGACAACCGAGATGCAGCCATGTCCGCCCGCGGCCATATAGGCCAGCGCCGTCATGTCCTCGCCGGAAAGCTGGATGAAATCCGGTCCCATCGCATGGCGCTGCTGCGAGACGCGGGCCAGATTGGCGGTGGCGTCCTTGACGCCGGCGATGTTCTTCAGTTCGAACAGCCGGGTCATGGTCTCCACGGACATGTCGACAACGGAGCGCGGCGGGATGTTGTAGATGATGATCGGGATGCCGATCGCATCATTCACCGCCTTGAAGTGCTGATACATCCCTTCCTGGGTGGGCTTGTTGTAATACGGTGTCACCACCAGCACGGCATCGGCGCCGGCTTTCTCGGCGTGGACAGCCAGATCGACGGCTTCGCGCGTAGAGTTCGAACCGGCACCGGCGATGACGGGCACGCGACCCTTCGCCTCATCGATGCACATCTCGACCACCCTGTGATGCTCATCATGACTGAGCGTCGGACTCTCTCCGGTGGTGCCGACGGGAACGAGGCCGTGCGACCCTTGCTCGATCTGCCAGCTCACGAGGCCGCGAAAGGCCGCTTCGTCGAGCGCGCCGTTCTTGAATGGCGTGACCAGAGCGGTGAAGGAGCCCCGGAAATTCGTGTTGGCTGCCATGGACTTCCTCCGAACGCTTAAGATACGGCATCACCGATATTGGGATTGCAATCCATATCGGGTCTGGTGATCAGGCGAAAGGCCGTTCCGTACCGCCACTTGGTACCTTGCACCTGGTACCTTGTTTTGACAGCCTTTCCCGGAACCGGTCCGCTTCGGCCGCAACGCTATAGCCGCGATTTTGCCGCGGTGATGGCGCAAACAGGCGCCGCCGCGACGATTTTAGCATTTTGTCCACATATTCAATCAAATAGACCTAAGGCCTGACCGATTGAATGATTCGCCGCCGCAGAGGAAAGCCGTGACACCTTCCGCCCGCGCAGCCGCAATGCGATCGACCGCACTGGCGACAGGTCTGGCGCTGGCCTTAGGGTTAGCCTTGGGGCTATCCGCGCCTTCCGTCGAGGCCTGGGCCAAGCCCAAAGTTCCATTGCCGAAGGCGCGGCCGATCGCCCGCAGCGCGGTCCCGAAGTCTGCAGCAGCCGCGCCTGCCGCCGCTGTCCCGGCGGCACCGGTCGCGCTCGCCCCTGCGGCGAACGCCGCTCCCATCCCCGCCGCGCCGGCGTTGGGGCCTGCAACGCGCCAGCACGCCGCGCCGTCGCCGCCGCGCCGACAGGTAATGCCTGCCGCGGTCGCCACGACCTCGTCGACGCCGCAGTCCGACAAGGACGCGCTGGAGAACGTCATCGAGCTCGTGCGCAAGCACAAGCCCGCGGATGCGACGCAGGCGCAGGCCGTGATCTCGGATCCGGTCGCCCGCAAGCTCGCGGAATGGATGATCCTGCGCAGTGACGACAACGGCGCTTCCGTCGAGCGCTACCGTGCCTTCATTTCGGCCAATCCGAGCTGGCCGTCGCAGACGTTCCTGCGCCGCCGCATCGAGGCGGCGCTGTGGGACGATCATCGCGACGATGCCACCGTCTGGTCGTGGTTCGAAAACGAGTCGCCGGTGTCGGCCAAGGGCCGTTTCGCGCTGGCGCGGGTGATGATCGCACGCGGCGACCGCGCCAACGCGGAACGGCTGGTGCGCCAGGCCTGGCGCGGCGACGGGATGTCGGAAGACACCGAAACCACAGCGCTCGACCTGTTCGGCGCGCTGCTGACGGCGGGCGATCACAAGGCGCGGATGGACAACCTGCTCTATGGCACCGAGCAGGAAGCCGGCGGCTTGCGCGCGGCCAAACGGCTTGGCTCAGGTCATGTCGCGCTCGCCAAGGCCCGGATAGCGTCGAACAGGAAGGCCTCCAACGCCAAGGCTCTGCTCGAGGCGGTGCCGCGCGAACTGCACGGCGATGCCGGCTACACCTTTGCAAAAATCCAGTTGCTTCGCCGCGACGAGAAATTCGCCGAGGCAGCCCAACTCATGCTGGGCGCACCGAGGGATCCGGCCCGCCTGCATAATCTCGACGAATGGTGGATCGAGAGACGGCTGCTCGCACGCAAGATGCTCGACACCGGCGAACACCGCACCGCTTATCTGATTGCACGCGACGCGGCGCTGCCGTCGCGCGACATCTACAAGACCGAGCAGGAATTCACCGCAGGCTGGATCGCGCTGCGCTTCCTGAACGATCCGGCGGTGGCCGCGCAGCATTTCGCGCGCATCGGGGTCGGCAGCGTCAACCCGACCGCGCTGGCGCGCGCCGGCTACTGGCAAGGCCGCGCGGCGGAAGCCGCCGGCCGCGCCCAGGAGTCCCGTGCCGCCTACGGCCGTGCCGCCGAACAGTCGACCAGCTATTACGGCCAGTTGGCGCGCGCCAAGCTCGGCCTGCCGCAGCTCGAATTGAACAGCGTCCCCCGCGGACGCGGGGTCGAACGGCTGGAAATCGTCCGTGCGGTGCAACTGCTCTATGAACTCGACGAGCGCGAAATCGCGATTCCGATTTTCGGCGACATGGGCGAGAACGGCGATGCCGATGCACTGGCGGGCCTCGGCGAACTCACCGCCCGCAACAACGACGCGCGCGGCATGCTGTTGCTCGGCAAGGCCGCGCTCAATCGCGGGCTGCCGTTCGACCACTATGCTTACCCCGTCAACGGCATCCCGCCGTTCCGGCAGTTCGGACCGGAAGTCGAGCCAAGCGTGGTCTACTCGATCGCGCGGCAGGAAAGCGCCTTCAATCAGGCGGTGGTGTCGCCAGCCCAGGCCTACGGGCTGATGCAGGTGACGCCCGATGCCGGACGCTATGTCTGCAAGCGCGCCGGCGTCAGCTTCGACCTCAGCCGGATGAAGACCGATCCGGTCTACAACGCGACGCTCGGCGCCGCCGAACTCGGCGGGCTGCTGGAGGACTACCGCGGCTCCTACATCATGACCTTCGCCGGCTACAATGCCGGCCGCGGCAGCGTCAGAAAGTGGGTCGAGCGTTACGGCGATCCGCGCGATCCCAAGGTCGACGCGGTCGACTGGGTCGAACAGATTCCGTTCTCGGAGACGCGCAACTATGTGCAGCGGATCATGGAGAATTTGCAGGTCTACCGGGCACGGTTCGGCGGCGGGACGCGGCTGCAGATCGAAGCCGACCTGCATCGCGGCAGCGTCGAATAGCACTGACCTGACGCCGGGTTTCAACGCAAATCGCCCCCGGACCGGTCCGAGGACGACATCGCTTCCTCAAGATCTTTCGCGATATGCAGAGCCTGATTCTGATTAAGTCAGAATCAGGCTCTGCTTTCTTGTTTTGACGCGTTTTGTTTACGCGAACCGGTCTCCAGCCCTCGGATCAAGTCCGAGGGCATGCTTCGCTCGAAAACGCTCTGTCAGTAAACCAGACCCGTACCCGGCTGTTTGTCGAGGGCTGCCGCTAGCGAACGATACTCCTCGCTTGACGTGCCGGTCAGCTGGGCGAGCCGGTTCAGGTGATACTGCGCCTGGTCGCGATTGCCCTGCTCGACCTGCCACAGGCCGTAATACTGCCAGGTCTTGACGTGGGCAGGGTCGGTCTTGAGCGCGCGCTCGTACCAGATCTGCGACACCTTGTAGTCGCCGAGCTTGCGATAGGAATAGCTGATCAGGTTGGCGACGGCAGCATTGTCGTCGTGGCCCAGCGCCTTCAACTGGTCGATCGCCGCCGCATAGTCGTTGCGGTCGTAGATCGTCGCGTAGGCGACCCGGTAGCCTTGAATAAAGGCCGGCTCTTCCATGTACGACGTCGTCCCGCCTTTCTTTTTCTTCGACGCGGGGGGCGGATCGGACGCCGGCGGATCGCCTGCCGCATAGGCCTGCTGGACCGCCGGGGTGGTCGCCAGCAACACCGAAAGAACCGCCAATAACGTCAGCCTGATTGGGTATCTGCTCATGGTTTCCCCTGATTTTGACGACGAAAAGCTCCCGCCGGAACTTCAGAAGCTAACACCCGCTCTCCGGCTTTATTCGGGCCGGCGTGTACCCCTTCCCGAAAACGTGACGCCGGGCCTGCGGTCTTGGCACTTTCGCGTAAAAACGCTCTGGAGTCAGCTTGCAACGGTTTCCCGTCCGGACAAAGAAAAACCCCCGGCAGTTGCCTGCCGGGGGTTCTCCGAGTGTTTCAAGTCTTTCGGGATCAGAAGTTACGCTGAGCGCGAACGTTCAAGTAGACAGTGCTCTGGTCCTTGAACTCGTACACGGTGGTCGGCTTGGGAGCCGTAGCCGCCAAGGTGGCAATGCCCGACATCTTCTGGTCGAGGAAGAATGCGCCGACTTCAGCCGAGAACGTCAGGTTCTTGACGGGAGTCCAGCGGGTAACCACACCAACCTGGGCGGTGTTGAAGTCCGGGTTGCAGGTAAAGCCTGCGCCCTTGCCCACGGAGTAGTTGGCGCACCATTGGCCCTTGGCCGAGGTGAGGTCCAGCGCGGAACCGTTGTAACGAACGGAAGCGTAGCTGCCCCAGAGGCTGGACGACCAATAGGGATCCCAGTTGTGGTTGAACGCACCACGGACACCCCATGCATCCACCAGCTTGATGTCGCCGCCCGGAACGTAAACCGCGTCAGCAGTCTGACCGAAGCCGACGCTCTGGTAGGCGGCAGGATTGCCGGTTCCGCTGAACATCGCGAAGCTCGGCGATGCCGCGCTCGTGGAGATCACGTTCTTGGTGTCACCCTTTGCGTAGCTGACGTCGATCTTGAAATCGTCGCCTGCGCCGGTCGGAATGTTCTTGATCTGCAACGCAGCCATCACCGAACCGCCCCACTTGGTATCGGGGTGGCCAGAGATTTCCGACAGAGCATTCGGCGCGCCAGCAGCTCCGAGGATGTTGTACGAAGCGCTCACTTCATGCAACGCACCCGAAATCTGGAACAGACCCCAAGCCTGGTCGACGCGGATGTTACCGACGACGTCCGGAGAGTGGGTGCCGGCGTAAGCGTTGGCACCGGCCGCGGTAGCGCCCGCGGCAACGCCGAGGTTCAGCACAGAGGTGCGGTTGAACACGGTCGGGTCATCAAGACCGATGGTGCCCGACACGCCGTTACCGAACTGGGCGGTGTACTGGATGTTGTTGACGCCGGTGACGGTGTCATGGCCGCCCATCAGGAACGAGTTGTTGTTGCCTGGATAGCCATTCCACGGAGTCGCGTAAGCCGAAGACGACTTACCGAAGGTGAAACCAGCGAACTGGATGAACACCATTTCAACGGCCACATAGCCACCACCAGGCGTGTTCAGCGGGTTAGATCCTGCTGCGCCAGTGGTCGCCGGGTTGGAGGAACCGAAGTTGTTGAACTGGAAATCGCCCTGACCGAAGGTACGGACGACGCCGTATTCGGTGGCAGTGCGGGTATCGACCGTCAGCGCCATACGCGAACGGGAAGCGAAGTAATCGCGGTAACGATCGCCCGCGCCGAGATCACCCGACCACGCCGGACCGCCGTAGATGTTGCCATTGAACGTCGTGTCGACACGGACGTAACCACCCAGCTTGATGCAGGTGTCAGTGCCCGGGATATAGAAGAAACCAGCACCGTACAGGGAGCAGATCCTCACGTACTCGACCGCTTTGGCCTTGACGGGAAGATCGGCAGCCTGGGCTCCACTCATGGCGATGAGACCCGCCGCTGAGCCGAGAATAAGGCTCTTAACCATCTTCATGTAAACCTCCAAGTTGCTCTGTAGGGAAGGTTCCGGATCCGCCGGGTGAGATCACCCTAAGGTTGGTTCCCTTAATCCCCTGAAACCCGCTTAGTCGCTTCGCGCCTTCGGACACTCCCGCTTCAACGCGAGGGACTTAAGCGAACCCGGAATTCGGAACGCTCAAGTCTTCAAAATCAATAACTTATTGATTGTAATCGCTATTTGGACGCCTATATGTACAAAGGATCGTACAAATGGCTTTGCAAATGGCTGCGTTGAAGAGATCCACAAGTGGGGCCTTCGTTGCCCGCAAGGTGATCCCAAAGGACATTCGAGGTGAGTACGCCGCACGTTTTGGCGTAGGATGGGAAGAGAAGTTCCACCGCGCCGCCGGGATTTCGGAACACGAAGCCAAAGCCCGATTCGGCGAATGGCTGGCCGAGATTGAGACTCGCATTGGACAACTTAGGGCGACGAAGTCAGCCGGCCCCCAGCCCCTGACTCGGCACAACGCCTACGCCTTAGCAGGCCGATGGTACGCTTGGTTCACCTTCCGCGAACGCGTTGTCGAGATCGTGCGCAAGGTCGTTCCGGAAAAGCTGCGCGACATGTTTGACGGACTGCGCCTGCCTGCCGATGGTGTCTCTGGCAAGGATGGTGGGCAGAGGCCGGAACGGGAAACGCCGGAAAAGGAAAGAAGCAGTACGGGGGCCGACCGGCGCGAAACCGAAGCGTCCGAAAGGAAGGTGGCGGAAGAACCGGAAACGGTGCTGCGCCAAGCCCGCACGAAAGCTCTCATCCGTCATGCGAGCGTGGTGGACGCGATCCTCACCACCGGTGATGCGGACGGCAAGGGCAGCCCCGGGCAGATGCGCGAACTGACCGAGGCCCGGAAAGCTTTTGACGACGTGCGGCCCCATGGCTGGCGCGATGCCGAGGCGGCCTATGTCAGGGAGCCGGACCTTGCCCGCGAGGCTGGGTCAGGCCGGATCAACCGCGCCATCCGCGCTCTCCAGCTCGAAACCGAATTGCGCACCGATCCGAAGCACCGCGCCGACCGTTTCGTGGAACGCTGGCAGAAGCTCGACCACACCAGCCAACGCCAGTATCAGGCCGGCGACATGTCCGGCTACAAGGCCACGCGGTCGACCATGGGCGATATGGCGAAAAGCCTCGAACGCGATCCGCAACTGGAATCCATCCTCGCCAACCGCAAGAAAGACCTCGGCATCGCGTTCGAATCAGGCCGCCGACTCGGCCAGGAATTGGCCTTCACTCACGGCATCGACGTCGGCAGAGGCCGGGGCATCGGAATTTGAGCCATCCTGTTTGCCGCCGTCTCTACGCCACGCTTCGACGGGTCGAAAAAACCCTCTTGCGCGCCTTTGAACGCCTGCCTGTCTGGTCTCAGCAGCCGTCAGAAACCGTCAGCAGGGGGCAGCGCGGCCAAGCGCGAACCAGACCGTATCATCCGCCTGAAAACCGTGCTTTCCCGGACCGGGCTGTCCCGGTCCACCATCTACCGCAAGATCGCCGAGGGCACGTTCCCGCCACAGATCAAGATCAGCGTCAACGGGACCGGCTGGCATGAATCCGACATCAACCGCTGGGTCAACGATCCCATCTCATGGCGTCCGAAGCGCGAATTCGATGAGGTCTGAGTCTCATGAGACCGGTGGCAGTATGTCCCTTTGCTGGCCACGAGCATGGGACCAGACCGGCGTCAGCCCCTCAAGGCCACGCCGCTTCGCGGTGGCGCGGCCGCGCCAGCCTTGACCGCCTGCCACCGGCCCGGTCTGAGCTCTCCATGCAGGCAAAGGCGGATTGGGGCGCACAACGCTCCCGATCCAGCACGAAGAGGTGGCGGCGCGGCTTTATTGTGGTCCAATGGATTATCTTTTTTCCGGTTCGGAAAGCCGGTTCAGATATTCGGGAATGAGGAGCGGCCGCTTCAATCGGACCAGAGAACCGTACTCTCACGAATACCGGCTGGCTGGCGTCTTGGAGACGGGGTTAACGTCGAATACGCCCGCGATGATCCTTCCTGAGGTTGGTCTCAAACTCCGCGAACACGCCGAGCATATCGAGGAACGCCTTGCCTGCTGCGGTGCTAGTATCAAGCGGGTGCTCTGTGGCCTTGAAAGCTGCGCCCTTGGCCTAACAGCTTTAACGATGTCTTGAAGGTCACCATTGCTGCGAGCAAGCCTGTCGATGCGAGTGACCATAAGAACGTCGCCGTTACGCAGGAAGTCGAGGACTGTCTGAAGCTCTGTGCGTCCAGCGGTGCTCGTGCCGCTGCGTTTTTTTCTGAACGGATCATGTCGCAGCCTGCTGTGCGCAGCGCCGCCTCGTGAATGTCGAGGCTCTGATCGATCGTGCTTGCTCTTGCGTTGCGAAAGTGGCCATTGTGACTTCCCCATTGTCTCATTCGACTCTGGACCTTGAGACTATGGTGTTTCATAAATCCGAAGTCGACTCTATTGAGACTGCGGTGGCGTCTCAAGACAACGTCCCGATGGGCAATACCCAAACGAGAGAAAAAAACCCCAGCATTTCTGCCGGGGTTCTCCGCTTGTTTTCAGGTCTTTAGGGATCAGAAGTTCCGCTGGGCGCGAACCTGCAACAGCACCGTGTTCTGGTCCTTGAACTCGTAGACCGCGGTCGGCTTCGGAGCGGTCGCCGTGAAGGTCGAGCTGCCAGACATCTTCTGATCGAGGTGGAACCACTGGACTTCGCCCGAGAAC
>JBBRSX010000110.1:0-21872 GCA_038244925.1 Hyphomicrobiales bacterium
CGACGGCTTTGGCGAGCGCCACCGCCTGCTCGCCCATCTTCTTGCGCGTCGCCGCGTCGAGCAGCGGGCTGGGGGCTTCCTCGATCACTTTCTGATTGCGGCGCTGGATCGAGCATTCGCGCTCGCCGAGATAGATCACGTTGCCATGCTTGTCGCCCAGCACCTGGATTTCGATGTGGCGGGGATCGACGATGAACTTTTCGATGAAGACACGATCGTCGCCGAACGACGACTTGGCCTCGGCCTTGGCGAGGTTAAAACCTTCGGCGACTTCGGAGGTCGAATGCGCGATCCGCATGCCCTTGCCGCCGCCGCCGGCGGAGGCCTTGATCATCACGGGGTAGCCGATCTCGTCGGCGATCTTCACCGCATGCTTTTCGTCCTCGATGACGCCGAGATGGCCCGGCACGGTCGAGACGTTGGCCTTGGCGGCGGCCTTCTTGGATTCGATCTTGTCGCCCATCGCGGCGATGGCGCCGGGGTTGGGGCCGATGAAGACGACACCGGCGGCTTGCAGCGCGCGCGGAAAGGCTTCGCGCTCGGACAGGAAGCCGTAGCCGGGATGCACCGCCTCTGCGCCGGTCTTGCGGCAGGCCTCGACGATCTTGTCGATCAACAGATAGCTCTCGGAGGCGGCCGGCGGGCCGATCAGCACGGCGTCATCGGCCATTTCGACATGAAGCGCGTCGCGGTCGGCCTCGGAATACACGGCTACCGTCTGGATCCCCATACGGCGCGCAGTCTTGATGACCCGGCAGGCGATCTCGCCGCGATTTGCGATCAGAATTCGTTTGAACATGTTCTTCTTGCTTGAGCTTTGGGCGGGATTCCTCACCCGCAATGTGACATGCGGGAACGCAGGTAACAAACCCGTCGTACAGCAAAAATCGACCGAGGCAACGGTCTCTTGGCGCTCACCGGGCCGGAGTGCGCGTGGCCGCCAGTTCAGCCCACCGTTTCAGCCGGAATAGCTGCTAAACCGGCCCCGCGCATAGGCGTGACTGACCGCCTTCATCAGCTCGGCGACCTCGGTTTCCAGATAGTCATTGGCCACGACCAGCGCCCGAACAGTCGCTCGCAGATCGCCGCCGCATGCCGAAATGGCCTGATCGACCGCGGCTTCCAGCCCGTCATCCGGCTCGGGGGTCGGCTGTGACGATGAGGGCATAACGGCATTCCAGGGTGAGCGGCGGAGAGTTATGTTCTCTTTTTGTTCCAGTGAAGTCAACGGGTCGTTTCATCTTGTCTCTGATAGAGGGTACAAATATTGGGAGACGATTGAATGGACTTGCAGGCGATCATCCGACGCGCCGTCGAAATCAGCGACCAGCATGGGTTCATCACATTTGACCAAATTAACGAGCTCGTGCCGTCATCTGCTGACAGGCTCCAGCCCGAGGTTATCGAAGCTCTCTTTGAGGCTTTGAGTGCCCGAGGCATAAACGTGACGGAGGCATAAGACCCCCGTGCTTGGTTCCCGTGATGCCGGCATGTGCTAGAAAGCTCGCGCAGGTACACAGTACATTTTGAAATGAAACAAATGCAGTCACGCGTTTTTCCGGTTGCGACGCTGTTGTTGGCAGTTCTCTCCACCAGCCCGACTTGGGCCGCCTCTCCCACCATCCGCGACGGCGGCACGCTGCAACTGGGCAGCGTTACCTATCGGCTCGACAGCGTCGATGCGCCGGCGTTCGATCAATTGTGCATCGACGAACATGCCGATAGCTGGACCTGCGGCATCGAGGCGCGCGATCAACTGTCAAAACTGATCGGCGGCCGGTCGGTGCACTGCGACGATCTCGGCCCGGACCCGCTCACCAGGAAAAGGCACATCGGCCTGTGCACGGTCGACGGCGAGAAGACCAGTCTCAACCAGGCGATGGTCAAACAGGGTTTTGGCCTGAACGTGGAACCCGCAACGAAAGCCCGGTTTGGGGACGACGAGGCCAGCGCCAAAGACAATAAGCTCGGCCTGTGGAAGGGCTGCTTCGTCGCGCCCCACGAGTTCCGCGTCGGCCGCAAGGATGGTGCACTGCTCGGCGGCGCCTGCCGCGCCGACCGTGACCGCGAAATCCGGGCGGCGCTGTTTCCCGAGGATCTCGCCCAGCCCTCCGGCTGCAGCATCAAGGGCAAGTATGCCGTCCGCGCCCGCGTCACCGGCAATCTCGGCATCTATCATCTGCAGGCGTGCCGCTCCTATCCCGGCCTGACCAACCCGGACCGCTGGTTTTGTTCCGAGGAAGACGCCGCGGGCGCCGGGTTCCGCCGGGCCTACAACTGCCGCCCGCCCAAAAGCAAATGACGCTGGCAAGGTCGCCGCTTCCTGTGTGAAAGTGTTGGCAGAGGTTGCCGTCGCTTATGACCCCTTCCGAGCCTTCGAAAGTCCTGCCTGAAGCCGAAGCCGCCGAGCGGTTGCGGCAGCATCTGGAGGAAATCGCGCGCGAGCGCGACCGGGCCCACCGCGCGCTGCAGGAGCGCGAAACGGAACTGGCGCGGATCCAGCGCATTGCCCGTGTCGGCGGCGTCGAGGTCGACTTCCGCGAGGGTTTCAAGAACCGCCGCTCCCCGGAATACCTCGTCATCCACGGGCTGCCGCCGGATGCCACCAACGAAACCCACGAGGACTGGGTCAACCGGGTTCATCCCGACGACCGCGATCATACGGTCAAGCAATTCCTCGACGCCCTCGCCGGCCGTGACGAAGACTATTTTGCGACCTACCGGATCGTGCGGCCGAATGACGGCCAGACGCGATGGATCGACGTTATTGCGAAAATCGAACGCGATGCCGACGGCCGCGCGTTGCGGCTGGTCGGCGCCCATATCGACGTTACCGAGCGGATGCTGGCGCAGGAAAAGCTGCGCGAGAGCGAGGAACGTTTTCGGGCGATCGCCGACAGCGCTCCGGTGCCGATGTGGGTCACCAAGCTCGACCGCACCCGATCGTTCGCCAACCAGGCCTATGTCGATTTCCTCGGACTGCCGTTCGAGGAGGCTATTGTCTTCGACTGGCGCAAGGTGCTGCACCCGGACGATGTGCAGCGCGTGCTGCAAGAATCGGTCGCCGGCGAAGCCTCGCTGCTGCCGTTCGTGCTGGAGGCGCGCTACAAGCGCGCCGATGGCGAATGGCGCTGGCTGCGATCGGAATCGCAGCCGCGCTGGGATCCGACCGGTAAACATATCGGCTTCATCGGCGTCGCCCATGACATCAGCGCATCGAAGCAGGCCGAAAGCGATTTGCGGGGCCTCAATGAAATCCTCGCGCAGCGGATCGCGGAGCGCACCGCGCAACTCGAATCCAACGAAGCGCAGATGCGTGCGATCTTCGAGACCAGTCACCAGTATCAGGGGCTGCTCGACCGCCAGGGCGACCTGCTCTATGCCAACCGGACCTCGCTCGCCGGGATCCGCGCCGACGCCGCCGACGTCATCGGCATGCCGTACTGGGAGACGCCGTGGTTCAGCGCGACCGAAGGCATGCGCGACATCGTCCGCGATGGCTTCGCCGCCGTGATGAAGGGCGAAGAGATCCGGACCGAAATGCGGCTTCAGATGCCGATCGGCGAACGTTATTTCGATTTCGCGATGCGCCCGATGCGCGACCGCCACGGCGCGATCATCGGCGCGGTGCCGGAAGCGGTCGATATCACCGAGCGCCGCCAGGCCGAGGAAGTGCTGCGCCAGTCGCAGAAGATGGAAGCGGTCGGCCAGTTGACAGGCGGTGTGGCGCACGACTTCAACAATCTCCTGACCATCATCCGCTCCGCGACCGACTTCCTGCGCCGCCGCGAACTGCCGGAGGAGCGCCGCCGGCGCTATGTCGACGCGATTTCCGAAACCGTGGAGCGGGCCTCGAAGCTGACGGCGCAATTGCTGGCGTTTGCCCGCCGCCAGCCGCTGAAACCGCAGGTGTTCAATGTCGGTTCCCAGGTCGATGCCGTGGCGCAGTTGATCCGTCCCCTCGTCGGCGGCCGGATCAACATCGAAATCGGCATCAGCGACCCCGACTGCTTTGCGATCGCCGACATCGCGCAGTTCGAGACCGCGCTGATCAATCTCGCCGTCAACGGACGCGATGCCATGGACGGCGAAGGCCGGCTGACGATCAGCGTGCGGAAGGTGTCCGCCATCCCCCCGCTCCGCGCCCAGTCCGCGCGCGGTGGTGACTTCATTGCCGTCGCCATGACCGATACCGGCACCGGCATCGCGCCCGACCAGCTGGAGGCGATCTTCGAGCCGTTCTTCACGACCAAGGACGTCGGCAAGGGCACGGGCTTAGGCCTCAGCCAGGCCTTCGGCTTCGCCAAACAGTCCGGCGGCGACATCGCGGTCACCAGCGCCCTCGGACGGGGCGCGACCTTCACGATCTATCTGCCGCAGGCCGCGATGCCGGCCGACGCCACCGAGGCCGCTACCGTCGGCAACGAGCCCGCCATTCGTGGACGCGGCTATCGGGTGCTGGTGGTCGAAGATAATGACGATGTCGGCCGCTTCTCTACCGAACTGCTGGAAGATCTCGGCTACACCGTCCGCCGCGTCGAGAACGCCGCAGCGGCGCTCGCGATGCTGGCCGAGGACGAGTTTTCCGCCGACCTGGTGTTCTCCGACGTCATCATGCCCGGCATGAACGGCGTCGAACTCGCCGGCGTCATCCGCGAACGTTATCCCGGCCTGCCCGTGGTGCTGACCTCCGGCTACAGCAACGTGCTTGCGGAAAATGCCCACCGCGGTTTTGAGCTTATACAAAAGCCCTATTCGGTCGAGGTGCTGTCGCGGATCCTGAGGAAGGCGATCTCGGCGCAGAAACCGGAAACCTCGTAGCGACCGCGCACAGCCGCGTCGCCGCTACTCGATCGAGACCTGGACCACACCGGCCTCCATCATTCCCAGCGCTCGCGCTGCACTGATGGAGACATCGATGATACGGCCGCGAATGAATGGCCCGCGGTCGTTGACCCGGCATTGAATGCTGTGACTGCGGTAGGAAACCCGCACCATGCTGCCGAACGGACGGCTGCGATGCGCGCAGGTCATTTCACCGCGCTTGCCTATGCCGTGGTAATAGGAGGCCTTCCCGCTTTCCGCACGCGCAGCAAAACCGCCGAGCAGCAGAATGCTCGCCAACACAATCTTAATACGCATTGCCATCCCGCATCGGTCGGCCCCGTGCAGAGAACGCGTTTCGTTGGCGAGAGTTCCGGCCCCCTAGCGTTTTCGACCGAAATGGACGCCACTTCGCGTCAAAAAAGCAGCCGGCTAAGCCGCGTTTACGACCGTGGCCTTGCTTGCCGCCAGCAGCGCGCGGATTTCATGCGCCGGCCGCGCCGCGCTGAACAGGTATCCCTGCATCTGCGTGCAGCCGAGATTCTGCACGGTTTCGCGCTGCTCCAGGGTCTCGACACCTTCCGCGGTTGTGATCATGTTGCGGTCGGCGGCGATGCTCACCACCGCGCGGATGATCGAGGCCGAGGAGGAATTGCGAACCACTTCCTTGACGAAGCTGCGGTCGATCTTGATCTTGTCGAACGGAAAGCGCTGCAGATATTGCAGCGAGGAATAGCCGGTTCCGAAATCGTCGAGCGCGATGTGAACGCCGAGCGCGCGGAGCTGGTTCAGCGCCGCCAGTGCGGCATCATCGTCGGCGATCAGCACGGCTTCGGTGATCTCGAGTTCGAGCCGGCGCGGATCGAGCCCGGTTTCCGCCAGTACGGCCGCAACCTTCAGCGACAGCGTTTCCGACTTGAACTGGATCGGCGAGACGTTGACGGCGATGCGCACATGGGCCGGCCAGGTGGCGGCCTCAGTGCAGGCGGTGCGCAACACCCACTGCCCGATCTCGTCGATCAGGCCGGTTTCCTCGGCTACGGGGACGAAATCGGCGGGCGAGATCATGCCGCGCACCGGATGCCGCCAGCGCAACAGCGCCTCGCAGCCGGTAACCTCGTCGCTGCGCAGGTCGACCAGCGGCTGATAATGCAGCTCAAAGCCGCCTTCGGCCATCGCTATGCGCAGATCGCACTCGAGCTCGCGGCGGCGGTTGGCTTCGGCTTCCATCGCCGGATCGAAGAAGCGATAGGTCCGGCGGCCCGCCGCCTTTGCAGCATACATCGCCAGGTCGGCGCTCTTGAGCAGCGCAAAAAGATCGGTGCCGTGGCGCGGAGCGATCGCGATGCCGATCGAGGCGTCGCTGGCGAGCTGGTGGCCATGACAGTCGAACGGGGTTCGCAGCGCCTGATAGACCTTTGCCACCAGCGCGTCGACATCGCCATCGCTCTTCACGTCGTGCTGAAGTATGGCGAACTCGTCGCCGCCGAGACGGGCAATGAAGTCGCCGACGCCGACTGCCTCGCGCAGCCGCTCGGCGACGCCCTTGAGGAATTCGTCGCCGATCAGATGGCCCAGCGAGTCGTTGATGGCCTTGAACTCGTCGATGTCGATATAGAGGATCGCGAACTGCGCGCTTTCGGTGCCCGGCAGCAATCCCTCCGCGTGACGCTGGAACAGCGCCCGGTTCGGCAGATTGGTCAGGGGATCGTAGTGGGCAAGATGCTCGATCTGGGCCTGGACGCGGCGGCCTTCGGTGACGTCTTCCAGCGTGGTGGCCCAGCCGCCGTCCGGCGATCGCTTGTAGATCAGCCGGATCGTGCGCCCGTCAGGCGTCGAAGTCACGGTATCCTGAATGCCCTGCCCGTTCGGGTCGAGAAACTTGGCGCAATAGGCGTCGACGTCGCCGACAAAGGAGCCGAGCTGCTGGCGGTGCAGGATCAGGTCGCGCAGATGGCAGCCGGGTTTGACGACGTCGGTTGAGACGCCGAACATGTCGATATATTGCTGGTTGCAGATCACGAGGCGGCCCGAGGAATCGAACAGCAACAGCCCTTGCGTCATGTTGTTGATGGCGGTGTCGAGATGTTGGGTCTTCTCCGACAGCTTTCGCTGGGCCGCTTCATGCTGTCGGCGCAACTGACGCACGATCAGGTAAATCATCAAGACTACGACGACGACCGCCAGCACCGCGGCGAAAAACTGCAGCTTGGTTTGCGCCCGCCAGTCGGCAAGTGCCGCCGCCGTGTCGGTTGCCGCGACGACGACGATCGGAAAATGCGTCAGCGCCTTGACGGAGCCGATCGAGTCGTTGCCGAAGCTGCCCTTGAATCGTCCCGAAATGTTGCCGTTGTGCGCCAGGGCGAGCTGAAACTGGCGCATCCCGGAAACGTTACGGCCGACATATCTCTCGTTCTGCGGGTAACGGGCAATGATGGTGCCGTCGTGGTGGATCACCGAAATCCCGGTGTTGCTGCCCAGCGCCAGCGAGGCGACGAAATCCTCGAAATGCGAAGGCCGCAGCGCCCGGCTTGCGAACCCGATGGTCTCGCCGCGGCGATTGACGATCTTGCGCGCGAACACGGTGGTCCACAGCCCCGTCACCTTGCTCGTGACCGGCTCGACGATGACCTCAGGCACAGACTCGCCCGACATGAACTGCTTGTAGTAGCGCCGGTCCGCGATGCTCACATCCGGCACCGGCCAGACCTCGGTGGCGTTGATCAGTCTGCCGGCCGCGTTGTACAGATGCAGGCCGCCGGGTTGCGGCATCGCCGCAAGCTTGGTGCGCAGCATCTCATGTGCCGCCAGCGTCGACATCGACCGTTCGAATGCGTCGGCGGTCTCGCCCGCGCCAGCCTGCATATAGGCGATGACCTCGTTGTGGACGTGCTGGAGATCGCCAAGCTGCTGGTCGAAATGACGCGACAGCAATAGTGCGGTGTTGTTCTGCTCGCGCTCGGCGACCTCGAGCGCGCGCTGCCGGAACTGGATGGCAAAGTAGGAGGTACCGAGCGCGATCGCGATCACGACGGTGGCGCCGCAAAGCACCAGCCACTGGACCGCGCCGAACCGGTTACGGGCCAGCATGCGGCCGATCGATCCGCGCAAGCTTCCCGTCTTGACGCCCCGAAATGAACTACTCAGCATTTTCGCTGCCCCCACAGGTGCTTGTTGTAGGGGAACACCACCCAAGAGGGCGTTAGCAAAGTGAGTTATCGCGAAGTTAAAAAGCGCAGCGAAATCAGGCGGCTCGCTACGCCATGGCCTTCGCCATCTCGTCCTCTTCGGCGCCTTCGGCTTCCCTCATGTCGCACTCGATCAGGCCGCCGCCGATCGTGAACTTCGAGAACGGCGACATCGGGGAATCGGCCTGCAGGGCGGCGAAAAACTGGGCATCGCCGGGGCTTTTCAGGAAAAACCGGATGTGGCTCGCCGCTAGCGTATCCCGCGACAGCCACACGATGCCGGAGAACAGCGCCACCTGCATCTGGGCGTACTGGGCGGCGTCGGCGACGCCCAGTTCGTAGAGTGGCGACACCACGATGAAACGCGCGCGCAGGATCGGCGCCGGAAACTTGCTCATCATCAGGCGGCTGACCTGGCAGGCGGCGTGAATCCGCTCGCCGTCGGAAAGGCAGTACAGGGTCGGGTTTTCGCCGTCCTTGGTCAGTCCGTCAAAGGCGCTGTAGGTGCCCTGCGAAAAGGTGGAAAAGTCCTCGCCGACGCTTTCGGCGTCCTTCTTCCATTGGGCCTTGATGGCACGCCAGGACTTGTCCTGGTCTTTCATCGGCTGCAAGCGCATGACTAACCAGATGTTAATGAAAGATTGATCACCCGGATTTTACGGTCGCCGCCTAAACGTTTGCTTACGCCATTACCGGGCGCGCAAAATAAAGTTCCCGCTCCGGCCGTCGATTTCACGACCTCTGCGAGCGCCTGCGCGCCCTCGCTTCCTGTAGCTGTCGAGAAGCAAGTTTCGACGGGCGACGTTGCCGATGTGGGATAGCGCATATCGGGCAGCCCCGGTCTTTGATAAACTAGTTTTTTTACCGATCGATTTTCTCTGGGTTTTTCCCCAACTCCTTGATGGAGTTTTATGATGAGACATTTTGTAGTTGCAGCGCTGTTTTCGCTTCTGATCGTGTCGCCGGTTTCGGCGCAGAGACTGGTCGATCCGGCCAAGGTTGCTCCGGAATTTCGCGAAGCCGCGGAGAAGCGCCGCGCCGAACAGGTCAAGCAGCAGGAATGCGCGCACAAGGCGGATGCGGAAAAGGTGATCGCGCGCGATCGCACCGCCTTTCTGCTGCAGTGCCTCGAACAGGACGCCGGCAAGTAGCGAAGGCTGCGATGGCGTTTTCCGCCGGATGCATGGTCCCGGACCTGATCCGGGGTGGATGACGGCGCGTGTCCATGCGGGCCGCGGCATGGAGCCCGGCTCGAATTTCTGCTTCATTGCGCCGGATGAATGATTTTACCCAATCCGTCGCCGCGGCGTTGACCCTGATCGGCCGCCTCGATTCCGAACTGATCACCATTGTCTGGCTGTCGCTGCGGGTCAGCCTGTCGGCGAGCCTGATCGCGCTTTTAATCGGCGCACCGCTCGGCGTATGGCTCGCAATCACCCAGTTTCGCGGACGGCAGGTCCTGATCGTGCTGGCCAACGCGCTGCTCGGCCTGCCGCCTGTGGTGGCCGGGCTCGTGCTCTATCTGTTGCTGTCGCGATCGGGCGCCCTCGGTTTCACCGGATTGCTGTTTACGCCATCGGCGATGATCCTCGCGCAGGTGACGCTGGCGACGCCGATCGTGGTTTCACTGGTGCACCGTCCGGTCTCGCTGCTGTGGGCCGAATATGCTGACTTGGCCCGCATCGACGGCCTGTCGATCTTTCGCAGCATGGTGCTGCTGTTTTCGCTGGGGCGCGCCTCGCTGCTCACCGCCTTCCTCGCCGCCTTCGGGCGCGCGATCGCCGAGGTCGGCGCCATCCTCATCGTCGGCGGCAATATCCACGGCTACACCCGCACCATGACCACGGCGATCGCGCTGGAAACCAGCAAGGGCGATCTGGCGCTGGCGCTCGGACTCGGGCTGGTTCTGGTATCGCTGAGCATCACGATCAGCACGCTGGCGTTCCTGCTAGTGGGACGCGTTGGGGAAAAATAGCTGCTCGCCGCCGACCTTGTAGCCGGCGATGGTGCTCTGTCCGTCGGCGGAGACCAGCCAGTCGATGAAGGCCTGGCCGTCCTTGGCTTTCACATCGGGATGTTTGGCCGGATTGACCAGCATCACGCCATACTGATTGAACAGCAGCCGGTCACCCTCGGTCAGGATCGCCAGCTCGCCACGGTTCTTGAAGGCGAGCCAGGTGCCACGGTCCGCAAGCAGATAGGCATTCGAGGACGACGCCATGTTCAGCGCAGCCCCCATGCCCTGACCGATCTCGCGATACCAGCCGCCTTTGGCGGCGCCAAGATCGACGCCGGCCTGCTTCCACAGCCGCAACTCCGCTTCATGGGTGCCGGAGCGGTCGCCGCGCGAAACGAAAACGGCCTTCGTCGCCGCAATCTTCCGCAAGGCTTCGGCGACGTCCTTGCCGCCGGCAATCTGCGCGGGATCAGCCTTCGGCCCGATCACCACGAAGTCGTTGTACATGACGTCAAAGCGCTTCACGCCAAACCCCTCGGCGAGGAATTTCTCTTCCGCCACCTTGTCGTGGACGAACACCACGTCGGCGTCGCCGCGCCGGCCGATGTCGAGCGCCTGTCCGGTACCGACGGCCACCACCTTGACGCCGATCCCGCTCGCCGAGGTAAAGCGCGGCAGCAGATAGCCGAACAGTCCGGATTGCTCCGTCGATGTCGTCGAGGCGACGGTGATCGTTCGTTCCTGCGCGGATGCGCCGCAGGCAAATGCAAGACTGGCGACGGCAGCAACAGCGGCAACGAGACGTTTCATCATGTTTCCCCGAATATCGATCGCGGAACATTATAACATTCATCGCATTCCCGAAAGGCACGCCTTGAACCGGGACGTCCCGGGCGCTAACTAGCGCGGCATGGAAGCTCGATTCACCGCCAGACCGTCAGTTCAGCTTGAGGCAACGTCGCGCCGCTGGCGCCGTTGCCTTGCGGCACTGATTTCGGTCGCATTCGTGCTGTCGTTCTTCCATGGCTTGAGCTTCGATGGCTTGAGCTTCGATGGCCTGACCTTCGATGGCCTGACCTTCGATGGCCTGACCTTCGATGGCGATGACGGCGTGCCGACGACTTCGATCGCGCAGGGTGCCTCGGACATCACCGACAAGGCTCCGGCTCATCCAGCACCCCTCCACGGCGATCATTGCCTGACGCATCTGTCGTCGGTGACCCCGCAGGAAACCGCCATCGCGATTGAATATGTAGCGCATGGCTACCGCATCGTCAGCATGCAGTCGCTGGACGGCGCGCTTCTGCGCTCTCCCTTCGAACCACCCCGCGCCTGATCCGGTCGCTCTGACCGTACCGATCTCGCTGCCTGTCGGCAGCGGACTTACCCAGCACATATCGATGTAGCAGCAGCTTACGGCATCGCCGGCGGCTAGCGGGAAAGCGCATATGAAACGGATTGCTGTCTTCTTCGCCGGCGTGGTCGCCGGTATCACCCTCTTTGTCGCCATCGCCTTCTGCGCCGGATGGCCGCTGTCGTTCGCGATCAAGCCACAGGACTTCCCGACGACGGCGGAACCGTCAAAAGCGGAAACCGGACATCGCGGCCCCGAACGCATCGATCTCGGCGACGACCAGATCAGGGATGCCGGCATTACAGTCGCGCGCGTCACCGGCGGTTCGCTCAAGCGCCATTTCCTGGCGCCCGGCTCACTGGTTCCCGATGCCGACCATATCGGCCGGGTGTCGGTGCGCGTACTCGCGACCGTGGCCGAGCTGCGCAAGCGTCTCGGCGACAGCGTCGAAAAGGGCGAAATCGTCGCCGTGATCGAGAGCCGCGAAGTCGCCGACGCCAAGAGCGAGTATCTCGCGGCGCGGCTGACCAACGACCTGCGCCAGACCCTGCTCGCGCGCCAAAAGCCCCTCAACGAAACCCGCGCCGTCTCTGAGAACGAGTTCCTGCGGACCCAGCTCACGGCCAACGATGCGCAGATCAAGCTCGATGGTTCCCGGCAGAAGCTTTTCGCGCTCGGCCTGTCGGAGGACGAAATCGCCGACCTGCCAAGCCAGCCGCCGGAAACCCTGCGCAAGCAATTCCTGCGCGCCCCAATCACCGGCCGTGTCTCCGAACGTCGGGTCGATCTCGGCGGCCTGATCGGACGCGAGGGCCAGGAGAGCGAACTGTTCGTCATCGTCAATCTCGACGACATCTGGGTCGATCTCGCGGTCTCACCCGAAGACATCGCGGCAGTACGCGAAGGCGGCCCGATCACGGTACGCGCCATCGGCAGCGAGGACGCGGCGCGCGCGCAGGTGATCTTCGTCAGCCCCCTGCTCGACCGTGAAACCCGCAACGCGCGCGTCATCGCCACCATGCCAAACAGCGATCATCGCTGGAAGCCCGGCACGTTCATTACCGCCGAGGTGCCGCTCGGCGGCGAGCCTTCAAAACTTCTCGTAGCCCGGAAGTCGCTGCAATCCATCAAGGGCAAGTCAACGGTATTCGTCCGCGACGCTGCGGGTTTCGAGGCCCGGCCGGTGCGGACCGGCCGCGAGGACGACGACGACATCGAGATCGTGGACGGTCTTGCCCCCGGTGAAACCATCGCCGTCGCCAATACCTTCACGCTGAAGGCCGAACTCGAAAAAAGCGACGCGGAGCACGGCCATGATTGAGTGGATCATCGACCTTGCACTCCGGCGGCGCTGGGCCGTGGTCGCGATCGGCGCGGTGGTGGTGTTGCTTGGCGGCCGGGCGCTCACCATGCTGCCGATCGATGCGGTGCCCGACATCACCAACAAGCAGGTGCAGATCAACACCATGGCGCCGGCGCTGTCGCCCGTTGAAATCGAAAAGCAGATCACCTTTCCGATCGAAACCGCGCTCGCCGGCGCGCCCGGCCTCGAAAGCACGCGCTCACTGTCGCGCAACGGCTTCTCGCAGATCACCGCGGTTTTCAGCGAGGGCACCGACATCTATTTCGCGCGCCAGCAGGTCGGCGAGCGGCTGACCGAGGTCCGCAGCCGCCTGCCGCAGGGCATCGAGCCCAGGGTCGGCCCGACCTCGACCGGCCTTGGCGAAATCTACATGTGGACCGTCCACTTCTCCGGCCAACCGGCGCAAGCCGACGGCACGCCGGGCCTGCAAGGCGACGGCCGCTTTCTGACCCCGGACGGCCAGTGGCTCACCAGCGACATTGAAAAGAGCGCGTATCTGCGCACGGTGCAGGACTGGATCCTGAAGCCGCAGATCCGAATGGTGGCAGGCGTAGCCGGCGTCGATTCGATCGGCGGCTATCTCAAGCAGTATCAGGTCAATCCGGATGCCGCGAAGCTGATCGCGCTGGGGCTGACCTTTGCGGACGTCGCCAGGGCCATCGAAGGCAACAATGTCAGCCGCGGCGCCCGCTATATCGAGCGCAACGGCGAAGGCATCGTCGTGCGCTCGGGCGGACGCATCGAGAACATCGAAGAGCTCGGCGCGGTCGTCGTCTCCACCCGTGGCGGCGTCCCGGTCCGCGTCAGGGACATCGCAACCGTCTCGATCGGCGGCGAGACCCGCACCGGAAGCGCCAGCGAGAACGGGCGCGAAGTCGTCGTCGGCACCGCGTTGATGCTGATCGGCGCCAACAGCCGCACGGTTTCCTCGGCGGTCGATGCCCGCCTTCGCACGATCACCCCGACATTGCCGCCGGGGATCGACGTCAAACCGGTGCTCGACCGCACCCAGTTGGTCGACGCCACCATCGGCACCGTGGCGCGCAACCTGGCCGAAGGCGCGTTGCTGGTCATCGCCGTGTTGTTTCTGCTGCTCGGAAATTTCCGGGCGGCGCTGATCACGGCACTCGTGATCCCGCTGGCGATGCTGATGACGGCGATCGGGATGTGGCGGGGACATATCAGCGCCAACCTGATGAGTCTCGGCGCGCTCGATTTCGGCCTGATCGTCGATGGCGCCGTGATCATCACCGAGAACAGCCTGCGGCATCTGGCCGAAAGGCAGCGCGAGCTCGGCCGCGTACTGACGCATGAGGAGCGGCTTGCCGCGGTGCGGACCTCGACCGCCGAAATGATCCGTCCGAGCCTCTACGGGCAGGCGATCATCCTGCTGGTCTATGTGCCGCTGCTGAGTTTTACCGGCGTCGAGGGCAAGATGTTCGAACCGATGGCGCTGACCGTGATCCTGGCGCTGGCCTCGGCTTTCGTCCTTTCGCTGACCTTTGTTCCCGCACTGATCGCCCTGGGCCTCGGCGGACGCGTTCAGGAAAGCGAGAACCGGGTCGTCGTTGTGCTGAAGAGGCTCTACCGACCGTTGCTGCATCGCGCGATCGTCGCACCCGCGCCGGTCATCGCCACCGCGGTCGTGTTGTTCGCCACCGGCCTGCTCGGCTTCACGCGGCTGGGCCAGGAATTCATCCCGGCGCTGGACGAGAAGAACATCGCGATGCACGCGCTGCGGATTCCGAGCACCGCCCTATCGCAGTCGCAGGCGATGCAACTCGCTGTCGAAAAAACGTTGAGCCGGTTCCCCCAGGTCGCCTTCGTGTTCTCCAAGACCGGCACTGCGGAGATGGCGAGCGATCCAATGCCGCCCAATGCCTCCGACACCTTCATCATCCTGAAACCGCGCGATCAATGGCCCAATCCGTCCCTGCCCAAGGACCGGCTGATCGAGGAGATCGCGACCGCCGTCAACCGCCTGCCCGGTAATGTCTATGAGTTCACCCAACCGATCCAGATGCGGTTCAATGAGCTGCTTGCGGGCGTGCGCGGCGATATCGCCGTGAAGGTCTTTGGCGACGAATTCGAACCGATGCAGAAAGCTGCCAACGAGATCGCGGCGGCGCTGCGCACGGTTCGCGGCGCCACCGACGTCAAGGTCGAACAGGCGGGCGGCCTTCCGGTGCTGGAGATCAAGGTCGACAAGTCAGCGATTGCACGGCGCGGCCTCAGCGTATCGGCGGTGCAGGATGTGATTGGCGCCGCGGTCGGCGGCCAGGAGGCCGGTGTGGTGTTCGAGGGCGATCGCAGCTTCGACATCGTGGTGCGATTGCCGGAAAGCGTGCGCTCCGACCTCGAGGCGCTCGGCAATCTGCCTGTAGCACTTCCCCGCGCCACGCCGAATTCGCCGGTGCAAAGCCTCGCGCTCAACCGCGTCGCCCGGTTTTCGTTCAGCGAAGGGCCGAGCCAGATCAGCCGCGAGAACGGCAAGCGCCGCATTGTCGTATCGGCCAATGTACGCGGACGCGATCTCGGCTCGGTAGCGGAGGAAGCGCAGAAAAGGGTCACGCAAACGGTGCGCCTGCCACCGGGATACTGGATGAGTTGGGGTGGGCAGTCCGAGAACCTCGCCGCCGCCCGGCAAAGACTGGCGGTCGTCGTTCCCGCCTGCTTTGCGATGATCTTCCTGCTGCTGATGGCGGCGATGGGCTCGGCACGCGATGCGCTGCTGGTGTTCAGTGCGGTACCGCTGGCGCTCACCGGCGGCATTTTCGCACTGTGGCTGCGCGGCCTGCCGTTTTCGATTTCGGCGGCCGTCGGCTTCATCGCCCTTTCAGGCGTCGCGGTGCTGAACGGGCTCGTCATGCTGAGCCACGTCAGACAGTTGCGTGAGAGCGGCGTCCCGCTTGCCGCGGCGATCGAGAATGGCGCCCTCACCCGGTTTCGCCCGGTGGTGATGACCGCGCTGGTCGCAGCCCTCGGCTTTGTGCCGATGGCGTTGGCCACGGGAACCGGGGCCGAGGTGCAAAAGCCCCTTGCCACCGTCGTGATCGGCGGCCTGATCAGCGCGACGCTGCTGACGCTGGCCGTCCTGCCCGCATTGTACGCACGCTACGGTCGCGCCACCGGCGAGGCATCACCCCAAAAGACGGCAGCCGTGTCGCCGCTGCCGGCAAAATGAACCGCGTCACGGCGTCAGACGGCCATGCGGTGCATCGCCGTTGAGGTCGACAAAGATGCTGCAGTCGGTGGCGACGCCGCCGGCGCAGGTCGAATTACAGGTGGACACCAACGACGCGATCGAGGTTTCGAGCGCCTTCAATTCAGCCAGCTTCGACCGCACCGCCTCCAGATGACGCCCGGCGAGATCGCGCGCGTCGGTACACGACGCGTTGCGATCGCCGGTCAGCGATAACAGCGCACGCACCTCGTCGATCGAGAAGCCGAATTCGCGGCAGCGCCGGACGAATGCGAGGCGGCGAACGTCTTCGCGGTCGTAGGTCCGTTGCCCGCCGCCTTGCCGCGCCGCCGGCCGCAGCAGGCCGATCTGCTCGTAATAGCGGACGGTCGGGACGGTGGTGCCGGCCATTTCGGCCAGAATTCCTATGCGCATCGGTTTTTTCCGCTTGAACCTCAAGTGGCTTGAGGGGGTATCCGCTGAACTCCGGGACAACAACCCGCGAACAGCCCCTTGGAGCTTCACATGAACGTTACGCACACACCGCCCGCCTGCACGCTTCCCTCGGACGACAACCCCGGCTGCGGCTGCAAACCCACCCGCAGCAGCGGCGCCGCGAAAGCCGCCGTCATCGCCGCCGGCACCGCGGCGGCCTGCACCGCGTGTTGCGTGCTGCCGTTCACCTTGCCGGCCATCGTGCTCGCCAATATCGGGGGCGTCCTTACCCTGCTCGATCACGCCCATGGCTGGGTGACCTGGCTTGCGATATCGGCGGTCGCCGCCGCCTGGGTCTGGATCGGTCGCCAGAGTTTTCGCGCACGCACCCGGCCGGCTGCTTCGACACTGCTGATGATGACGTTGGCGACCGCCGTGACGATCCTTGCCGCGTCATGGCCGCTGCTGAAGCCGGCGGTGTTTCATACGTTTGGAATCGTGAAAAAGAATCCGGACAGAGGCTGATGGATCTGCTGACCGCCTTCGGGCTGTTCGCGGTCACGGCGATGCTGGTCTGCTATGCCGCCGAGGACCGCAGCCCGTGGTTCGTCCTTTCGTTTGCGGCGGCCTGCGCGCTCGGCTCGGCCTACGGATTCATGCAGGGCGCGTGGCCGTTTGGCCTGGTCGAGGCGATCTGGTCGGTTGTCGCGATCCGCCGCTGGTTCGCGCGAAAACGACAAAGCTGACGACAGCCGTTTCCGGCTGTCGTCGCGCACTCAGCCTTTCGCAGGTGGTACAGCGACCACCAGCGATACGATCCGCCGCACCAGCGGCAGCACCACCAGCAGGGTCGGAAACGCGACGATCCACGACAAGGCCCAGGCGGCCGGCCAGGTCGCAAGGAAGGCTGGCGTCGGCCCGAGGCTTTTGAGCGTCGAGATGGCGGACACCACAAACGTCATCAGCACGGACAGGATCAGGGGCAGCACGACCGACGCATAGCGCGGCGGCAGTTTTCGAAACACAGGCATATTGGTCTCTTCGGGAATTCAGGTCGGTCGATCACGCGGTTACAGACATGACGCACTTTCCCCGACCATGACGGGTGAATGCGTTGCCTGACGTGAGACGCTTACGGCGCTTTGATGCGACGCCGGACAGGTACGCGAACCCCGATATCGTGACAAGCAAAAATCGCACGGAAACCGTCTCCATTCGCGCGAAACCGACGCTCCGGCGGCCCGAGGCCTTGCACCGGCAATCCCGGAGAAGCCGGTTGACCCCGGCGGGCGATTTGTAACAAATCTGTCGCAGAGCAAAACTAAACGGAGGCAACGGCAAATCGCCGAAACCGCCCCTGATGGGAGAAACCTGATGCGCCGCACCACCGTGTTGCTGTCCGCCAGCCTGATCGTCCTGACCGCCACCGCGGCGTCGGCGCAGAACGCCACGCCGCGCAACCTGATCCTGTTCGTGCCGGACGGTTTGCGCGGACGCATCGTGACGCCGCAGACCGCGCCGGCCATGGCCGAGGTTCGCGACAAGGGCGTCCACTTCAAGAATTCGCACTCGCTGTTTCCGACCTTCACCATGGCCAACGGTTCGGCGATGGCGAGCGGCCATTACCTCGGCGACACCGGCGTGTTCTCAAACACGATCTATACCGGCTACACCTCGGTGCCGGCCGGCAACACCGTCGTGCCCTTCATCGAGAACGACGCCGTGCTCGGCGACATCGACGAACATTTCCACGGCGACTATCTGAACGAAGAGACGCTCCTGAAGATGGCGCGGACGAAGGAATATTCGACCGCCGCGATCGGCAAGCTCGGCCCCACCTTGCAGTTCGACCATATGGATCGCGGCAAGACCACGATCGTGATCGACGATTCCACCGGCGGCAAGAACGGTGTCGCGATCTCCGATGAAATGAAGGATGCGCTGACCAAGGCCAACCTGCCACTGGCCACGCCCTCGCGCGGCGACAACGGCAAGGCCGGCGACGCCAAGACGCCGGGCACCACGGTCGCCAACGTCGCGCAGCAGGCCTGGATGGCCGACGTCGCGGCCAAGGTGGTGCTGCCGATGTTCAAGGCGCGCAACAAGCCGTTCGTGCTGGTATTCTGGTCGCGCGATCCCGACGGCAGCCAGCACAATACCGGCGACAGCCTCAACACGATCACGCCAGGCATCAACGGCCCCACCTCGATGGCCGGCATCAAGAATGCCGACGACAACCTCGCCCGGCTGCGCAAGGCGCTGGACGAACTCGGGCTTGCCGCCTCGACCAACATCATCATCTCCTCCGACCACGGCTTCTCGACCATCTCCAAGGAGAGCAAGACCAGCCCGTCGGCGAAGGTTTCCTATGCCGATACGCCGAAGGATTTCCTGCCCATGGGATTCCTCGCGCTCGATCTGGCCAAGGCGCTGAACCTGCCGCTGTTCGACCCCAACGACAAGAACGCGGCTGTTGCCGCCGACGCCCACCCCAAGGCCGGCAACGGCGTGCTCGGCAAGGACCCGACCAAGCCAGACGTGGTGATCGCCACCAACGGCGGATCGGACCTGATCTACATTCCCGGCAAGGACCGCAAGCTGGTGGACCGCACCGTCAAGGCGCTGCTGGAACAGGACTATGTCAGCGGCCTGTTCGTCAATGACGACCTCGGACGCTTCCCCGGCACCTTGCCGATGTCGCAGCTCGGCCTGATCGGCAAGGCGGCGACGCCGCAGCCGGCGATCGTGGTCAACTTCCGCTCGTGGTCGTCGGGCTGCGAGGAGCCGACCAATTGCTCGGTTCATATCGCCGATACCGTGCTGCGCCAGGGTCAGGGCATGCACGGCAGCTTCAGCCGCGGCGATACCCTGAACTTCACGGCCGCCATCGGGCCGGACTTCAAGGCCGGCTTTGTCGACGCCCTCCCCGTCAGCAACGCCGATGTCGGCGCCACCGCAGCCAAGGTTATGGGGCTGACGCAGAAATCCAAGGGCACGCTGGTCGGGCGCGTCATGACCGAAGCGATGCCGAACGGCGCCACCCCGCAGGCCTACGCCGGCACGGTGAAGTCGAAACCCGCGGCGAACGGCCTGCGCACCGTGCTGAATTTTCAGCGCGTCGGCACCCAGCGCTATTTCGACACCGCGGGTTTTCCGGGCCGCACGCTCGGGCTGGAAGCGGACGAGAACAAGAAGACGGCGGGGAAGTAGCCTCTTCGCCCTGAAATCGATTGGCACTTGTCGGCCGTGCTAAGTCAGCTGGGCAACGTCCTTTCTGCGGCAGCAGAACGGAACTCGCCCAGCCTGGCTGCCACTCCGCAACTTGACCATATCTGTCGTTGCGAAACTCCAGGGTTTCTCGCTCATGAACCAATGATTTCCAGCAATTGGAACAAATCGACCAATTGCGTATTGCCACACTGGTTCGCCGTCACACACTTGACGCTGCCGTTCACGGGCACTCACAAAACAAGAACTGGCTGGCCCATGCTTCCCGAAGCAGGTGCGGAAGTAGACCTAGTTCCCGCAGCCGAGGCTCGTCGGGACGAGCTTCCTTATCGCCTTCGCCAGCAATCTCTTCTCGGCGATTTCGGCAAAGAGGCCATGCAGACCCGAGACTTCGGGGAAATTCTGCAACGCGCGACGGAGCTATGCTCGCAGGGGCTGGAGGCAAGCTTTGCAAAGGTTCTGGAGTATGTGCCAGATGAGAAGCGCCTGTTGGTGCGTGCAGGCGTCGGCTGGCGCCCGGGTACGATCGACAATGTCTCTCTCGGGGCCGATATCGGATCGCCAGCCGGTTATGCTTTTCAAACCGGTGTAACGGTTATTTCGAACCATCTGCAGGCCGAAACTCGATTTCGGACACCGCAGCTTCTCGCGGATCATGGCATCAGGCGTGCCATCAACGTGCTGGTTGAACGGGGAGGAGAAGGCAAGACATTCTTCGGTGTTCTTGAAGTCGACAGCGCCGATCCCGGGCAATTTGACGAGGCCGACGCTCACTTCCTTGCTGGCTTCGCGGGGCTTCTTGGCATCGCCATCGAACGCCAGCAGGCCGACGCCAAACTCCAGGAGGCGCTTGAGCATCAAGCATTGTTGACCCGCGAAATGAGCCACCGGGTCAAGAACAGCCTTGCTTCAGTCGTGGGGCTTCTTCGCGTTCAGGCCCGTAACGCAAAATCCGAGGACATCAAAAACGCTCTGGAGGATGCGAGCTCACGTGTCGCAACAATTGCGCAAGTTCACGACCTTCTTTGGCGCGGCACCAGGGTTGGTTTCGTGGAACTCGCCGACTTTATGGGCGAGCTTTGTAAGAAGCTGGAAGGTACGGCCAAGGGCCAGACTTTGCACTTCTATGCTGACCCGATGCTGCTTTCGGCAGATCACGCTATCCCGCTCGGCCTTATGATCAATGAACTCGTCACCAACGCGGTTAAGTATGCCTATCCTCAAAGCCACGGGGTGATCGCAGTTGCTGCTCGCGAGATTGATGGAAAACTACACGTTGAAGTTTCGGACCAGGGTATCGGCCTTCCCGAGAACTTCGACATTGATCAGTCGCGCACGAGTTTGGGCTTCAAAGTGGTCACGGGTCTCGTGCGCCAGCTTCAAGGCCAAATAAGAATCGTACCCAACAAGCCAAGCGGCGCGCGTTTTGTGATCGATCTGCCAATCCTCCCCAAAGCCTGACTATTTCGACCGAATCAATTGCGCAATTACCATGCAATTAGGACTGGTATCGGTCACTGAGGCTCGCTGGGCCTGTCGCGCTCATGGCTTTCAGCCTCCGCAGCAGCGCACGCGTCCATGCCGTGGCACTTGCTCCGATAGTACCAGGTACCCGCGGCAACAGAGACAATAACCACCACGAGGAGCAGCAGTAAAACCCACCATCGTTTCAACATTTCCTTACGACCTTTCCGCAGTCAGTCTTTCTCATGCTCCCAGCGCCCCGAGAGGAACGTATTTCATTCCGACGCAAATTGCTCACAAGGCAGCAAGGGGGGGCAGTCCGGCATTGGCAGCGTAACCGCGATGCCTTCTGAGCCCGCCTTAAGTGAGACATGCCAACTTCTGTGCAGCGAAGATCAGCCTAGCATAGCCACACGCACGCCCTCGCAATTGGTGAGTTCGTTTCGCTCTACGCACCCCGCAAAAACGAAGGGTGCGACAAAGTAACCCGACGGGCAAAATTCCGCTTAACCCGTCGCGCAAATCAGTGGCTTAATTTCGCCCGTCTCACCCGATTGAGGGGCGATCGCGATCGTCACGAACGTGCGGTGGGATGCGGTGGACGCGAAGGCTGCGACTGACGAGCGCGGCCATTGCGTACGGCGAAATCGTGAGGGTCCGACGCCCCGGTGCTGGCGTCAAGTTGGCGAGAGCGAAAGCTTCCAAAGATGATGGTGGCAAGAAAGCCGGTCACCAGGACGACCACGTATAAGCCGTAAAGCCATTGCGCGGGGAAGGCCGGAGTGTTCCGTCTGTACCTGTATGCTCGTGCGCGCCACTTAGATGCAACTATTGCGCATGAGACCGCGGGTGCAGCGTGCACCCGGTCTTCCCCGTGC
>JBBRSX010000111.1:0-21571 GCA_038244925.1 Hyphomicrobiales bacterium
GCAATCGCCAGCGCACGATGCAGGGATTGTTCAAGGCTTTGGGAAAAAGTTGGCATTCGCGTCCTCTATGGCCCCCGGTCATCATGATCGCCATTACCCGGTTGGGCAACAACAACCTTCGTCGTCCCCAGTCATATAGTTACATACGATCGTGGCGAAAGGCCGGTTCCGCAAAGGTGGTTTTCCTCTAAATTCAGGCACCGTTGCGTACGCGGTCTCCCCCGAAAAACTACCGGGATACGATCTGCTTCCATCGGCAAAAATCAATGCAAGACCCGTTCCTTTTTTGGCAGGGTCAGTGGTCATGCTCGGCGGTCATGTGCGGCTACTTCTTTTCCATCACGCATTGCAGGGGGTGCTGGTGCTTGCGTGCAAAGTCCATCACCTGCGTGACCTTGGTCTCGGCAATCTCGTAGGTGAACACGCCGCACTCGCCGATGCCATGGTGATGGACATGCAGCATGATCTTGGTGGCGGCTTCGGCGTCCTTCTGAAAGAACTTCTCCAGCACGTGAACCACGAATTCCATCGGCGTGTAGTCGTCGTTCAAAATCAGCACGCGATATAGGTTCGGTCGCTTGGTCTTCGGCTTGACCTTGGTGATGACAGAGGTCGACGGCCCGTTGCTCCCGGGATTGCGGTTCTCGTCATTGCTCATTCGGGGAGCAGAAGCCGCCAACATGACCGGCGCGGGCGAAAAAGCTTTGAAAGTTAACTGCAACATGGCTCAGGCGTTCGAAATCCCCAAGGGAAACTGGACAGGAAACTGGACAGGAAACCAGACAACAAATCCCGGCGCCCCGCCACAGGTCCAAGCGGCCGTCGCAAGGTACCCGGCAGCGCGTCCGGATCGCCGCTCCCGGTCCGATCCGTCGGCCGGATCAGCTCTGGGAATATGGGTCCGGCATCGGCTCCCCGCAAGCGCATAAACGAAGCCCCGGCGCGACCCGCCACCGGCCCGATTCCCGGTTTGGCGACCGTCCCAAGGTTAATCGTTTCTGTCCGGTTTGACAAAGGAAGGCGCCTGCCCGTTTAGCGACCATTGAGCATAGCAGGCGCTTTAGGCGACCGATTCGCCCATGTACGGGCTTTGACCCGTTTTTATCGGAACCGGTTTACCAGCTGTTTAGCCGCCAAAGCGGAAATGACCGGAGAAACCACATTGCGGGTGAAAGCCATGCTCGATACAGCCATTTTCAATCGTGCCCGTGCCGCGACCTGCCGGTTCGCAGGCGCCAATCAGGGCAATATCGCGGTGCTGTTTGCCATCGCCGCGGTGCCGATCATCAGCTTCGTCGGCGCGGCGATCGACTATACCCGTGCCAACAGTGCCCGCTCGTCGATGCAGGCAGCGCTCGACTCGACCGCCCTGATGCTGGGCAAGGACCTGACCGACGGCACCATCACGACCGCACAGGTCAGTGCCAAGGCAACGGCCTATTTCAACGCGCTCTATACCAACAAGGACGCCAAATCGGTCGTCATCGGCGCCACCTATACCGCCGCCGCCGGCAACGGTTCGACGATCCTGTTGAGCGGCTCTGGCAACATCAATACCGACTTCATGAAGGTCGCGGGCTTCCCGACCCTCGGCTTCGATACCACCTCGACCGCGTCCTGGGGCAACGTGCGCATGCGCGTGGCGATGGTGCTCGACAACACCGGATCGATGGCCTCGGACGGCAAGATGCCGGCGATGCAGACCGCCGCCAAGAGCCTGGTCGATCAGCTCAGCGCGCTCGTCAAGGATCCCGGCGACGTCTACATCTCCGTGGTTCCGTTCGCCAAGGACGTCAATTTCGGCACCAGCTACTACAACCAGAGCTATATGGACTGGAGCAGCTGGGACACCACTAACGGCACATTGGGAACCTGCAGCAAGTCGAGCTACACGAGCAAGAGCACCTGCGAGTCGAACAAAAAGGTCTGGACTCCTGATCACACCAAGTGGACCGGCTGCGTTACCGACCGTACCCAGGACTACGACACCAAGAACACGGTGCCGTCAGCGGGCAACGCGCCGACCATGATCATTCCCGAGGAATACGTTTCCGGCAGCACCAAGTACTGCAAGACCGGCAGCAGCACCTATCTGCAGCCCATCGTTCCCCTGAGCTACAACTGGGCCGGGCTCAAGACGGCGATCGGCAACATGTCGCCGACCGGAAACACCAACCAGGGCATCGGTCTGGCATGGGGCTGGCTGACGCTGGGCAAGGACGCACCGTTCAGTGCCCCCACCAAGGACCCGAACTATACCTACAAGGAAGCGATCATCCTGCTGTCGGACGGTTTGAACACCCAGAACCGCTGGTACTCGAACGCGTCCCAGATCGATGCGCGCCAGAAGATCCTTTGCGACAACGCCAAGGCCGCCAACATCACGATCTATACGATCCAGCTCAACACCGGCACGCCCGGCGATCCGACCTCGGCCGTCTTGCAATACTGCGCCAGCGGCGTCGACAAGTTCTTTCTGGTCAAGTCCGCCAATCAGACCCTGTCGGTGTTCAATTCGATCGGCACGTCGTTGTCCAAGCTGCGCGTCTCGAAATAACCGCCCCGGATCCCGGTTCAATCGGAACCGGGACACAAGGCGCAAGAAAAAAGCCCGGCCATTACGGCCGGGCTTTTGTTTTCGTAGCAGTGCTTTTGGCAGCAGCGCTTAGTGCGTCGCCGGGACGAACTTCGCGACCAGGCCCTCGTAGGGCTTGAAGGTCTGCTTGGCGAGATCGCTGTAGAGGCCGGCAATCTTCTGCGACTCGGCGACGAAGCTCTCATAGGCGGAGCGCGCGAATTCGGTCTGCACTTCGAGCACCTTCTCCACCGACTTCACGCCGGAGAGTTTTTCCACATACGACTTGGTGTCTTCGAACGACTTCTTGGCATAATCGCCGTAAGCGGTGGCGATCGCCTGAACGCCGCTCTGCAGGTTGCTCGCCGAAGCGGCGACCGACTCGAGATGCTCTTTGCCGTAGCTCTGAATGTCTTCAACTTTGACCATGATGGAATCCTTTTCCCAGATTGAACGTGCAACCGGGAGGTCCCGGCTCCCTAGACACACTTTCTATATAGTGCACTGCACAATAAAGTCAAGGAAACTTGTGCGACGCACAAATGAAGCGTATTTGCAGCGAATCCCGGAGTGTTACGCAACGGTTGTTTAATCTTTTGGAAACCCGCTCCGCCTAACCTGATTCTTGGACTTGTTCGCCTTCCGACAGACAGCCTGAAAGCCGTTTGTGAACAGCATCTTAGCCAGAATAGCGACCTGATCGGCGAGCCGGGCTGAGCGATCTGTCCGGATTGACGCTTCGAACAGGAAAACGCCGGGGGTCTTTGGGCACAATTTCGCCTCACGAACCGGTGATCAAGATGGAAATTGGGACGGGGAAGTAAATGCTTCGTACAACCTTGGCTTCCTCGCGCGGTTTGCGAGTCTGCGTTCTCGGGCTGGTCACCTTCACCACGGCAATTCTGATCAGCAGCGACGGCGCGGAAGCGCGGCGCTACCGGCATCGCCACGCCGCCCGCCACGGCCACGCCCTGAGCGAGAGCTATAGCCCGCAATTCTCGTCGATCATCGTCGATGGCAATTCCGGCGCGGTGTTGACCTCGAACAATCCCGACGGCAGCCGCCATCCGGCGTCGCTGACCAAGATCATGACGCTGTATCTGCTGTTCGAGCGCCTTGACGCTAACAAGATGAAACTCGACACCGAGATGGAAGTCTCCGCGCACGCCTCCGAGCAGGCGCCGACCAAGCTCGGCCTGCGCCCCGGCCAGACCATCAAGGTCGAAGACGCCATCAAGGGCCTCGTGACGCGCTCCGCCAACGACGCCGCGGTGGTGATCGCGGAAGCCATTGGCGGCGATGAAGACGATTTCGCCAAGATGATGACGCGCAAGGCACGCGCGCTCGGCATGAGCAAGACGATCTATCGCAACGCCTCGGGCCTGCCCAACGACGAACAGGTGACGACCGCGCGCGACCAGGCAACCCTCGGCCGCGCGATCCAGGATCGGTTCCCGCGCTACTACCGTTACTTCTCGACCTCGGTGTTCAACTATCACGGCCAGGCCATCCGCAATCACAATCGCCTGCTCGGCAATGTCGAAGGCGTCGACGGCATCAAGACCGGTTACACCCGCGCCTCCGGCTTCAACCTCGTGACCTCGATGCGCCGCGGCAACCGCCATCTGGTCGGCGTGGTGCTTGGCGGCCGCAGCGGCGGTTCACGCGACGCCATCATGCGCAACCTGCTCGCTGAAAACCTTGACAAGGCCGCGACCAGGCGCACCGTCGCCGCGATCACCGAACGCAATGCCGGCAATGCCGACGCCGATGTAGCGGAAGCCGAAACCGCTTCGCGGCCGACCGAGATGGTTCAGGTCAACGGCGCGATCTCAGCGGCTGAACCCGGCATGGCCGCGCAACGCCCGGCCGCAAAAGCCTCGCTGATGGCGGCGGCCGCCGCAGCTCTGCCCCCGCCGCCGGCCAAGGTCGTGCCGCAGGCCAAGCCCGAACCCGCTCCATTCACCAGCGGCGTGATCCAGACCCAGCAGATCGGGGCCATTCCCGGCTCTGCCGAGCCGATGAAGCCGGTCAAGGTCAAGACGGTCCAGGTCAAGGCCGGACCGATGAAGCTGGCTTCCGCCGGCCCGTCGCAGCCGACGCCGATCACCAACGCCATTCCGGCACGCTCCGAGGTCGCCGAAACCTCCAGCGCCGTGGTGGCGAAGGCCGCCGAGACCAACAAGGCCGAGACCGCCCGGATCGAGATGCCGCCGCAGCCTGCCAATCACGGCACCGGGCAAGGCGTGCTCGGCGTCCTGCCAGCCTCCAGCCTCGCTTCCACGTCCTCGCAGCCCGTGGCTTCGAGGGCCAGCGCTTCCCAGGCCAGTTCTTCCCAAGCTATGGCCTACGCCGATCCGGCGCCCCGCGCCGTGCAGGACAACGGCGCGATCAAGCCGGCGGCGCCTGCGACAGCCCACAGCGGCTGGATCATCCAGGTCGGCGCGCTGGAAAGCGAAGGCGAAGCCAAGCAGCGCATCGACCTCGCCCGCAGCAAGGCCTCCGCCCTGCTGAGCAAGGCCGACCCCTTCACCGAGCCGGTTGTCGCCAAGGACAACCGCACCCTGTTCCGCGCCCGCTTCGCCGGCCTTGAACGCGATCAGGCCGAAGCGGTTTGCAAGACGCTGAAGCGCGTCGACATTTCCTGCATCACCGTTCGCAACTGACACGAAGTTCGGTTTGAAATCGCAAAGCCGGCGCCGCAAGCGCCGGCTTTGTTTGTTTTCATAGCGCTTTCGAGCGAAGTGGATTCCGGTTCGCGTAGCAATCAAGCTTGCGCAGATTGCGTAGACTTATCTGCGTAGAAAGCGCGTCAATCAAAAATTAGGAGTTTCGGTTCTGAGAACCGAAACTCTGAAGATACGGTTGCGCCCCCTGACCAATCGATCGCGGCAATTCGGCTCGGCGAAAACTTCTCGTCAAGACTTTAGGGTTAAGTTTTGGGGAACAAGCGATCGACCATGCCGGGCAACGGCGGGCGATATGGGGTGTCAGTCGGAGAAGATCGGAAGCAACTCGCGGTCAGTAGCGTTGGTAGCGTAAGCCGGAGTTAGCTGAGATGCGTGCGAAGCAGAGTATCCTTAGCCTCGTTTACACGGGCGGCGAGGTACGTCGAGCCCCCCTGGTCGGGATGCAGTTTCTTCATCAGGGCGCGATGCGCCCGGCTGATATCGTCGCGCCCCGCCCCCGGCTGCAGGCCAAGGATCTGGTAGGCCTCCTCGTCCGTCATTTTGCCGCTCGACGCCGCGCGGCGCTGCCCCCCTGCCGCGTTGCCCTGCGCGTTCTGACGCCAGGCGGGAAACCGGCGGTCCAGATAGCTTTCAAGTAACGCCACGCTCTCGGCGTCGAAGCCGGGAATCATCGCCAACAGCCCGGCCAGGTCGAACTCGTCGAGCGAGCGGCCGGCATCCGGCCCGTCCACGATCCGGCCTGAGAGTTCGCCGCTGTCGTGATCGAGGCTCATGTCGAGAAACGGCGAGCGCACCCGAGAGGCCTGCCCCGACGAGCGCTTCGTTCCGCCGCCGAACATCCCGCCGATATTGCTGAAGCCGCCGGGGCCGAACGGCGACCAGCCGAGCAGGCCAGCGCCGAAAATGCCGAGCGGGATCGCCACCGCGAGTTCGCCTCTCAAGCCCGTGAAGGCCGCGACCGCCAGCGCCACGACGCCGCCCACGATCTTGATGGTGCGCGCGAGCACGACCGGATTGGCCGCACGAAACATCTGCAGCAGCGAGTAAAGAACGACAACGGCGACGACGCCCGCAATCAGGGTTGGCATTCGCCCAATATAGTCGCATTGGCGGCAAAAAACATAACGGCCTGAAGCTCGAAGGCCAGAACCCCGATCACTTCATCTGGCTGATCAGCTTCGCCGCGCCGCTGGCGGTCTTCGACAGCGCCAGCAGCGCCGCCCGCCCGCCCGCGGCATAGGCCGCCACGGCGCGCAACAATTCGCGCAACTGCGCTGCGGCGCCAGGATCGAACCGGCACCAGGCGCCGCCGGTCAGCCGCGCGATTTCCCGGAACGCCTGTTCGGCGACGGGGTCGTGACCTTCCTGAAACATGAATACCGGCACCTTGAGCAGACCGAGTTCGCCGGCCCGGGCACAGAGGTCGTCGACGCTCTCTTCCATGGCGTCGCCGACGAACACCACCGCACGCACGGCGGAAGCGACCGCCTCCCGCCGCGCCTCCGACAGCACCTTGCCGATCTGGGTATTGCCGCCCTGGCAGTCGATCTTGCCCATCAGCTTCGCAAGCTGCGCCGAGTCGGAAATCCAGCCGGTGGCGCGGCATTCGTTGAAGCCGCGATAATAGACCAGGCGGATGTCGAGGCTGCCGAGCGCGGCTGCCTCGCGGAACATGTCGGCCTGCAGCGCGCAGGCCATGTCCCAGGTCGGTTGCCGGCTCATGGTGGCATCCAGCGCAAACACCAGCCGTCCCCTGGCGCCGGAGCTGTGCGGCGACATCGCCCGCGCCTTGGCGACAAAGGCGGCGATATCCGCAGCCGCTGACGGCCTTGTCTCCGGCAATGCACTAGCCTTGCCGGTTTCCTTGCGCGTTTCGGCGCTCTTCGCCAAAGGCACGTCGCCTGTCGATTTCGGTTTGATGGGTTCGCCGGCCATGGATCTTTCGCTACCCGTACAGTCCCTCTTTATGTGGGACGGCCACCGACGGCGGTCAATGCGCAGGTCTCGATGCCGGAGGGCATGCCAAAGGGTTTGATCCAGCCAGGATCGGCGAAGTCCGGACTCTAGTTGGCGACCGGCTTGTTGGCCGGCGCCGGATTGCTCGCCAGCGGAACCGGTCCGGGGCTCGTGGTGAGAACATCAGGCACCTTGGTCGGCACCGGCTTCAGCGCGCTGCTGTCGGTATCTTCCAGGAATTTGTCGAGCATGGTCTGGATCGACGACTTGGCTGCGTCCGGTCCGGTGTCGCGCATGTCGTTGTGCTGGAAGCCGGTGTTGACGACCGTGATGCCGGCCTTCTCGCACTCGTCGGCGTCGGGCACGACGCCGGGGTCGGGCTTGAACTGGGTGTCGTGCGAACGGAACGACAGGATCTTGAACTTGCCCTCGGTCAGGAACGGCACGCGCAGATTATCCAGCGTCACCACCTTCTTGATCTCGTCGGGATATTGCTTGGCGAAATACATCGTAATGTCGCCGCCCATCGAATGTCCGACCATGGTCACACGGTTGTAGTCGGCGTTGGGCTGGATCTTCTTCATTTGCTGGATCGCGAAATGGATGTTGGCGACGCCGCGCTGAATCTGCGGCAGGCGGCCGACGTAGATTTCGCCGACCTTGGTCACCATCGGCGGATCGCTCGGCAGGTCATGCTGCGGGCTGATAACCAGATAGCCGCGCGCCGCAAAGACGTTGGCGAGGAACGAATACTCGGTGTGCTTGACGGTGTTGCCGTGGTTGACGATCGTCACCGGCAAAGTGATCATGCCGGCATCGGCCTGCATTTCCTTGTCCCAGCGAACCGCGATATCGACCGCGACCAGCCGGTTGTCGCGCGCCGGGTCATAGAACGAAATCGTCTCGTGCCGAATGGCCCACTTGCTCGCGGTGAAATACGCGAGCGTGAGCAGTACGGAGAGTGAAAGCAGAACGGTAATTCCACGTTTCATAATCGTCCTCGGCGCCCCACCAAAGAGGTCACTTTAGCTTTGAGACTCTGACGGCCTCTTTGAGATGATATATGTCACGCCCACGTGACATAAAGTCCAAATGTTGTGAATTGACCGCCTGATCGTTGTGCGACGCAGCTAACGATTGTGCACCTGCTCAGTCGGGGCAAATTCTCAACGCCTCCTCTTATGAGGCGCCGCACCAAGGCCAGGTTCGATCTTTCGATAAAACTTTAATGAAAACGGATGTCCGGGCGACTTGTTCCGCCGATGTTCGCGATCCGTTGCCCGCCCCCCCGTAAAAACACGGAGCTTCAAACCGGCGTGTAGATCACCAGTTTCAACGCAGGGTCGTCGTTGGCCTGGAAGGTCACATATTCGAGCTTGAGCCGTCCCTTTTTGGGATGGCTGATGGATTTGTGGCCGGCCGAGACGCCGCTGACATCGTGCGTCTCCCACCAGCCGGCAAATTCCGGACAGCCGGCCCGCAGCCGCTCCAGCAGTTCGCGAAAGGCGGGATCGCCGGCCCAGAGGTCATGGGTGGCCCGGAACTGGGCGACCATGCGCCGCGCCACGTCAGCCCATGACGCGCCGAACAGTCGCCGGGACGCGCGGTTGGTCAGCACGGTCACCAGACTGTTGCGATCGGCATCGGCAATCCGGCTGAAGCCGAAGATTTCGTCGGCCGCCTCGTTCCACGCCAGCACGTCCCAGCGCCGGCCGGTGATGTAAGCCGGCAGGTTCAGTTGCTCGACGGTACGCCGGACCGCCGGCGGAACGGTCTCGCGAACAAAGGCGCGACGGTCGGTATTTTCGGTCAATTCCTTCAGGTGCCGGTGCTCGGCCCTGGAGAGCCGCAGCGCGCGAGCCAGCGCGTCGACGGTCGCGGCGGAGGGACTGACGGACCGTCCCTGCTCGAGGCGGATGTACCAGTCGACGCCGATGCCGGCGAGATCCGCCACCTCCTCCCGCCGCAGCCCCGGCGTTCGTCGCCGCCGCCCATCCGGCAGGCCGACCGCCTTCGGCGTCAGTCTGTCACGTCGCGACCGCAGGAAGTCGCCGAGTTCGCCTTGCCTGGAATCCGTCGTCACATCCGTCATCTCGTCCCTCGCTGGCAGGGTCTCTCAATCCTAGGATAATACCAGGTCTTGTTAGCGAAATGAAGCCTGCGAGAATGGGGCTCCACCAGAGAAGGAACACACCATGAAAGCCGCCGTCCTGAAATCGCTCGGATCACCGCTCGCGATCGAAACGGTGCCCGACCCGGTGCTCGGCACCGGCGAGGTGATCGTCGACGTCGCGGCAGCCGGGGTTCTGGCCTACGCCAACGAAGTCCTCAGCGGCGCGCGAAACTATCTGCTGGAATTGCCCATGGTGTTCGGCGCCGGCGCGATTGGCCGCGTCCGCGCCACCGGCCCGGACGCGACACGGCTTCATCCGGGCGACTGGGTCTATTGCGATCCGACCGTGCGCTCGCGCGACAATGCGCTGGCCCCCGACATCGCGTTGCAGGGCCTGACCGGCGGCAGCGAAGGCGGGCTCAAGCTGCAAAAATACTTCCATGATGGCTCCTGGGCCGAACAGATGCGCCTGCCGACGGAGAACACCGTTGCGATCGGCGCTATCGATGCCGGGGACGCCGGCCGCTGGTGCGCGCTCGGCAAGCTGCTGGTTCCCTATGGCGGATTCCTTGCCGCCAGACTGCAGCCGGGTGAAACCGTGCTCGTCAGCGGCGCCACCGGCAGCTTCGGTTCGGCGGCCGTCGCGGTCGCACTCGGAATGGGCGCGCAATGCGTCATCGCCACCGGCCGCAACGAAAACGCGCTGGCGGATGTCGCGCGGCGGTACGGCCCACGCGTCCGAACGGTCAGGATGCTGGGCAACGAGGCCGACGATCGCGCCCGGATCGTGCAGGCCGCGCCCGGCCCGATCGACTGCGTGTTCGACATCCTGCCGCCCGCCGCCTCTGCCGTGCAGGTACGAACGGCTGTGATGGCGGTACGGCCTTACGGGCGCATGGTGCTGATGGGCGGCGTCGGCATGCAGGGCGGTCCTGGTTTGGAACTGCCCTACCCCTGGATGATGCGAAACTGCATCACGCTTCACGGCCAATGGATGTATCCGCGGCATGCGGCGATCCTGATGGCGGGCCTGATCCGCTCAGGCCTGGTGAAGCTGGATCATTACGAGGTCACCGCATTCGATCTCGACCACGCCAACGAAGCGGTCGTGCATTCGGCCGCAAACAGCGGTCCGTTCAGCATGACCGTGATCGAGCCGTGACGTTGGATTTTGTTTGGCGCGCTTTCTGCGAAAACGCTGGAGCATGCTTCAACTGAGTTGAATCATGCTCGTCGATCATCTTCTTGTTTGAGCATGATCTTTTCGGAAAACCGGTGCCCACTTTTCCGGATCATGCTCTAGGCGCTGATGATGTCGTGGACTTCGAGCGGCTTGTCGATCTGGGTGAACCATTCGGCGCGGTTGGCGGCGCGGCGGCGGCCGCGTTCGTCGAGCGGCAGCTTCAACTGCCGCAACAGGCTCGTGACTTCCTCGCGCGCCGTGACATGGCCGAGGCTTGGCCGCGTGCCGAGCGTGGTCTCGTCGATGTCGTCGAGCGCGGTCAGCCCGCGCGGGAAGAATTCGCGATAGACCACCCGTTCGGCGAAGCCGTCGATCGAACGGAAGCCGAGCCGCAGCGAGAGGTCCTTCAGGCTGTCGGCGACCAGTTGCTTGTTGCGGGAACCGATCATCGAGAGGCGGTTGCGCACCACGATCCAGTCGGTGGAGGCGCCGTCGAGCTGGCGGCGCTTGCGCCTGGTGTCGCGCACCATCTCGGCATAATGGCTCTCGCCGGTCACGGAATAGGTGGCGGGATCGACGGTTCCAAGCACGTCGAAATCGAGAAAGCTGTCGTTGATCGGCGTCACCAGCGTGTCGGCCATCGAATGCGCCAGCCGCATCAGGTAGGAGTCGGAACCCGGGGTATCGATGACGATGAAGTCGAAGGCACGCTCGACCGTGCTGACCGCTTCCATGAATTGCTGGAACTCGGAGTTTTCATTGTCGGCGATCTGCATCGTCTCGCCGAGCTTGATGCAGTAATGCACGGGAATTTCGAGATCGAGGCCGGTGCGGCGCGCCCATGCGCTGCGGTTGCCGACGTAGCGGGTGAAACTCTGCTGGCGGCAATCGAGATCGATGGTGGCGACGCGCTGTCCGGCCTTCATCAAGGCGACAGCGATATGCAGGGCGGTGGTGGATTTTCCCGAACCGCCTTTCTCGTTGCCCAGCACCACGACGTGCGCCGAACCCGACTGCCCCTGACTCGCCTGTACCAACATGACTCAACCCCCGCTTATTTATCTTCAAATCACGCAGCGCTGCGGTCAAGCGAAATGCGCGGCAACCGTTTTAAATCGCACGTCGACTGCCTTAATCATGAATCCGCAAAAGGATGTGGCTGCGCATAGCGTCGCGACCGGCGGTGTTGGCGCACCCGTCGTCGGCTACGCGTCAAGCGGCCTCAGACCAGCCATCTCCAGGCGGTGTGCGAGTTACCTTGGCTGCCATGACCTTGGCTGCCATGACCTTGGCTGCCATGACCTTGGCTGCCATGACCTTGGCGGCCATGACCTTGGCGGCTCTGGCCTTGCCTTATATGGTCCCCTGCCCGCCGCGCGGCGTTGGGTCCAAGTCCTTACCCGTGAAGGCCCTCGTCCCACCCGCAACGCCGACAACGTTCCCAAGAACACTGCAAAGAGATGTAGCCCAGATGTCGCGAAGTCCCATGGTCGTCCGCACCGTTCCCGCATTGCGCCGCGCCCTCGATGGCCTGCGCGCCAGAAAGGCCGCGATCGCATTGGTGCCAACCATGGGAGCGCTCCATGACGGCCATGTGTCGCTGGTGCGGCTCGCCAAACGCCGTGCCCAGAAAGTCGTGGTCTCGATCTTCGTCAACCCGACGCAGTTCGCGCCGACGGAGGATTTCGGCTCCTACCCGCGCACCTGGAAGGCGGATGTCGCGAAACTCGCGGCCGAGAAGGTCGACCTGATCTGGAACCCGGATGTCAAGGCGATGTACCCGGACGGCTTCGCGACGCGGATCGTGCCGGAGGGGCCGGCCATTGCCGGCCTCGAGGATCGGTTCCGGCCGCATTTCTTCGGCGGCGTCGCCACCGTGGTCGGCAAGCTGTTCACCCAATGCCGGCCGGACGTCGCGATCTTCGGCGAAAAGGATTTTCAGCAGTTGCGGGTCGTGAGCCAGATGGCCGGGGATCTCGACCTCGGCGTCCGGGTGATCGGCGCGCGCACGGTGCGGGAACGCGACGGGCTCGCGATGTCGTCACGCAACGTCTACCTCTCCGCCGAAGAACGGCAGACCGCGACGGTGCTGTATCGCGCCATGAAGGAAACCGCGAAACGGCTCAAGGCCGGCGACGACTTCGATGCTGCGATGGCCGCCGGCCGGGAACTGATCACCGGTGCCGGCTTCGTGCTGGATTATTTCGAGGCCCGGCATGCCGAGACGCTGGCGCCGGTCGCCTCGGTGAAGGACGGGCCGGTTCGGATCCTGGTCGCGGCAAAACTCGGCAACACCCGGCTGATCGACAATCTCGGGGTTTAGCTTGCCGCGTGCCCCGCTTGCATAATGCAACTTGCGAAAGGAATATCCCGGCAAAATATTGGCCGGGAGAAATGCCAGCATGCGCGCACGATCCGTACACGCCGCCATTTTGGGCGGCCTGATATTTCTTGTCACAGCAGGCTTGGCGCAGGCGCAGGCGCAGGACCCCAACCGGCCGGCGGTCGGCGGCATCGGTTCGCCGACCGACGCGATGATCTTTTATGTCGCGCATGGCGCCGACGGCGCCTGCGGGCCGGGTTGCTCGGACTGGATCGCCGCCGAAGGCACTATTCAGTGGGATACCCACAAGCGGCTGATCGCAATCCTCGACCGCCAGGCCGGACGCAAGCTGCCCGTGGTCATCCATAGCTGGGGGCCTGCCAATCTCAACGTCGCCTATAGCCTTGGGCGGATCCTGCGCGGCCGGGGCTTCGACACCACGGCAGGGTGGACCGAAGTCGAATCCTGCCAGGGAAAAAACGAGGCGGATTGCTTTGCGCTGAAGCGCCTGGGTGGGCCGCTCGATGCCAAACTGAAGACGCTGGATGTCGACTGCGACCTCGCCTGCGTGCTGACGCTGGCCGGTGGCGTTCACCGCAGTCTGCCGGCCGGCACCCGGGTGATCCTGAGCGGCATGGAAATTCGCAACCGGCTGGCGCCCAATGTCAGCGAGGAACGCCGGGAGGGCCTGACCGCGCGATTTGGCGAACTCTATCGGATCTATTTGCGCGACATGGGCGTCGACACCGAATTGCTCAACATCGTCGAACACAATTCGGAATCCCACCGCCAGACCGAACTGCCGGCATCCGAATGGCTGCGGCTCCACATCGTCACGTCGGCGGCGCTGTAGCTCTATAGAAGCCCGAGATCGCGCAATTCCCGCCGCATCGGTTCCGGCATCGCCGCGACGCTGGCGGCAGAGGATTTGGTCAGGTCAGCCGGTGCGGCGTCCTCGGTCAGGTAGCGCCAGCCCTGGAATGGGCGCATCGGCCGCGGCGAGACCGCGATCACCTTCGGCTGCATCACCAAACGACATCGGCCGATGCCGTCCTTGTCACGAAACGGCTCGATCGCGATGATCTTTTCACGCGCCGCGATTTCGCCCTTGACCACCCAGTAGAGCGAGCCGCCAGCGAGCAGCTCCGCGTCGCGCTTCGGCGTCATTCGCGTGATGTGAACGTGACGCGGTTCTTGGCCTTTTTTCTTGGCCATTGCCAAGCGTTCAGCCACCCGGCTCTTGAGTTCCTTGACCGACTCGCAACCGACCGCAAGCTTGATGAGATGAAGTGCCATTACTCTGATGGTTTAGCGGTCGGCGTCGACTTTGCAAACGATCATTCGCTCTCCGCCGCGGGTGCCTGCGCGGCCGGCGCAATCTGGACCGGCGCCGCGGCAGGCGCTCGCTTCGGCGCCGCCGGCTTTTTGGCGGCTGCGGGTACCGCCGCCGACGCCGCGCGTGGTGCCGGTACGGGTGCCGCGCCAGCCGCTGCCGCCGGCTTGGGTGCAGGACCGGATGGCGGTTCCGCCGTCATGATGCTGACCGCAGGCGTCGAGGCCGCGGTCGGAAACTCGGCGTTGGTAGGCTTGCCTGTCGGCATCTGCATCGGCAACGACGCCACCAGCCCCGCTGCCGCCCCGGCCTGCGCCGACATTGGCGCATTCCAGGACGACGCGTAGCGCGTGATCAGATTTTCATAGACGCGGTCGTCCATGTTGGCGGCGACCTGGCGACGATCAGCCATCACGCGGAACGCCGGGCACGCCTGCGGCGTGCAATGGTCCCGCGCCATCAGCACATAGGCCATCAGCCCATAGCGGTCGCGCTCGACCGCGCGACGCAGCGCCAGAAATTCGGAACTTGGGCTCTTGCCGCCGGCGACCGTTTCGCCGGTCCCGGTCAGTTGCGTGATCAGCGATGCCGCATAGGCGACCGCCGAAGCCGACGATTCCGCGGAACCGAACAGCGTCTTCTCGCAGGCGTTCAGCACCGCGTCGCCGGCGAGGTCGTCGATGCAGGACAGTTGCGGCAACGACGCACGAACCGGTTGCACGCCGCGGGATGCCGCGGACTCGGCCTGGTCGCCCGGCCCAAAGCCGCGGATGGTCGCGGCCGCCGCAACACCGATCGCCAGCAGCGTGATGACCGTCAGCGCGCCGTTGGCGACGGATCTATCTGCCCGCAGCAGCGTGATCAGAACGATGATGCCGAAAAATCCCGCCGCGGCCAGCGTCAGCCACATCGGGAAGGTCGGTGAGCGCCAGATATGATCCAGCGAAGAAGCCCAAGCCCAGTTCATAAGAGAGCCCAGTTCATGCGCGGTGTCCCTCAACGCAGCATAAAACACGATTCCCGTAGGCGAGCGCCATTCAACCTTCGGAAGAATGGTTCCGCGAACGGGGCCATTTGACGGCGGTCGAAACCGAACACCCGTCAGCCGGCTCGACGCACAACAGCTTCAGGAAACCGCGAGCTGGCTTTCCTTGGCGACCCGTTCGAACGTCTCGGCCGAACTTTTGATGCGGTACTGACAGTCGTCGCCATCGGTCGGAAGCAGCCGGATCACCTCATAGGTGCCGGTGGCGGCCGGGCGGGCAACATTGCTGGCAGTAAAATAGACAGCCTCTCCAACGCAGTACTTATGCTTCAACGCCCTCTCCATCACGCAAGAAAGTCGGCCGCGCTCACGGTCCCGCTAGCTTTCGGCCGACTTGAGAACCCCGTGGCAACCTAGCACGGCGCAGGCCGAAAAAGCCAGCAACATCGAGGCCCGACAAATCGGCAAATTATCTTGCATTTTCAGCAAGATAACTGGCAGATCCGGGGTTCCACGGGCATCCGCATAGCGGCCATTCGAACCGCGGTTCCAGCGTTCAGGCGGTGTGCGGCAGCCTGCCGTCCGGGCTGGCGTGATCGACGGCGGTCGGGAGCTGTTGTGCCAGCACCTGAGCAAGTTGGTCGACCGGAATTCCGAAGCGCGCCGCGAGCTGCTTGACGGTGTCGTTGCCGAGCACCTGCTGCAACTGCTGCGCCGTAATCGGCAGGTTCTGGCCGTTGCCGATCCAGGATTTGACCTGATCGCCGAGACCCGCCTGCTCCAGCCTGGCGACGATCGCCGACAACCCTCCGCCCTGCCCGCCATTGCCCAGCACCTCGCTCAGCACCACCGGGATCACGGCGGATTCGAACTGACCAAGCACGCCCTTGAACACACCTGAATTTTCCAGTGAATCGAGAATTCCCATGGTCGCGTCCTTTCGCTCGGTGGCAAGATCGCTCAGTGAAAATCGCTGAGGTGGCAAACGCCGTCCGGAGGATTGAGACGGCCTCACGTCTGATCCGTCAGCCGCGGTCCGGCCGGACCCAGTCACAAATCCGAGCGCCCGCCTTTGGCTCACATCGTCTCGAAGCGTTCGATCCGAAGCGTTTCGGCGAGGCCCTCACGGGTCCATTGCTGGAACGCGGGCAGCGACATCATCGCCTCGAAGTAGTGCCGCGCGTCACCTTTTACCTCGATCGCATAGCTGCGAAACCGGTGCACGACCGGCGCGAACATCGCGTCCGCGCCGCCGAAAGCACCGAACAGAAACGGACCGTCCTTGCCATAGCGCCGGTGGCAATCGGCCCAGATTTCCTGAAGGCGCGCCACATTGGCCCGCGCGTCGTCCGACAGCGCGACCGCGCCGACCGGACGGTGCAGGTTCATGCCGCATTCGTTGCGCAGCGGAATGAAGCCCGAATGCATCTCGGCCGAGATCGAACGCGCATGCGCGCGCCCGGCGCGGTCTTCCGGCCACATTTTCGCCTGCGGGAATTTCTCGGCCAGGTACTCGATAATGGCCAGCGAATCCCACACCGTGACGTCGCCATCGACCAGTGCCGGCACCTTGCCCGCGTGCGAAAAGCTCAGGATCCGGTCCTTGTCGGCCTTGTTGTCGGTGTAGAGCGGGATGAACACCTCTTCGAACGGGATGGCGTTGGCGCGCAGCGCCAGCCACGGCCGCATCGACCACGACGAATAGTTCTTGTTACCGATGACGAGTTTCAGCATTGCAAGGGAAATCCTGTTGGGAGGCCATCTTGCCATAGTGCACAACAGGCGTTCAACCTGTACATCGGCATGACCTAATGATCGTGGGGAGCGCAACATGCGCGAATATTGGGTCGATATCGCCGCCGTCGGGTTCTTCGTTCTGGAGTGGACGGTATATGCCTTCACGCTGGAGCATACGGCCTACGGCCGCGACAGCCTGTCCGGCCGCATGCACATCTACCGCGAGGTCTGGATCCGGAACCTGCTCCATCGCGAGACCCGCATGGTCGACATGCAGATCATGTCCTCGCTGCAGAACGGCACGGCGTTCTTTGCCTCCAGCAGCCTGATCGCGATCGGCGGTGGACTGGCGCTGTTGCACGCGACCACCGACGCGCTGGCGATCCTGCGTGCACTGCCGATCGACCTCAGCCCCTCGCCCGCGCTGTGGGAAGTCAAATGCGTGGGCTTGATCCTGATCTTCATCTACGCTTTCTTCAAGTTCTCCTGGGCCTATCGCCTGTTCAACTATGTCGCGATCCTGCTCGGCGCGATGCCGCCGGCCGCGCAACACGACACAGCCGAGGCTGAAGCGCACGTGATCCGCACCACACGGGTGTTTGAAAATGCCGGCCAGCACTTCAACCGCGGCCAGCGCTCGTTCTTCTTCGCGCTCGGTTATCTCGGCTGGTTCGTCAGCCCATGGGTGCTGTTCGTGACCACAGCCATGGTCGTCATCGTGACCTGGCGCCGGCAGTTCGCGTCGAATGCCTGGCAGGCGATGGGAAGTTAGCGTACGTCCAACAAGAAGAAAAACGGGAGAGAAAATGATTATCGACCACGCCAAACTCCGCAACTTTGCCAACCGCATCGTCACCGCCGGCGGCAGCACGCCCGATGAAGCGGCCATCGTTGCCGAACACCTGGTCGAGGCCAACCTGCGCGGCCATGACAGCCATGGCGTCGGCATGCTGGTCGCCTATGTCAGAGACTTCGAAGCCGGCACGCTCAAGGCCAACCAGAAGCCGGAAATCATCTCGGACACCGGCACGATCTCGGTGTGGGATGCGCATGCGGGCTACGGGCAGACCATCGCACGCCAGGCGGTCGAATGGGCGATCGGGGCGGCGCAAAAGCACGGCGTCGCGGTCAACGGATTGCGCAACGCGCATCACATCGGACGGGTCGGCACTTATGGCGAAATCGCCGCACGCGCGGGTATGGTGGCGCTGCACTTCGTCAACGTCGCCTCAGGTCCGCCACCGGTGGCCCCCTTCCGCGGGCGCGAGGGACGTTTCCTCACCAACCCGGTCTGCATCGCCATCCCGGGCACGGCCACCAACGAACCGATCCTGCTCGACTTTGCCACCAGCCGCGTGGCGCTCGGCAAGGTGCGCGTGGCGCACAATGCCGGCAAGCCGATGCTCGATGGCGCCCTGCTCGACCACGCCGGCAAGCCCACGACCAATCCTTCCGTCATGTACACCGAGCCGCGCGGCGTGGTGTTGCCGTTCGGCGAGCACAAGGGCTCTGGCCTGGCGCTGGTGTGCGAACTGCTGGCCGGCGCCATTGTCGGCTCGGCAAGCGTGTCGACGAGCACGCCGCCGGAGCGCGGCATCATCAACGGCATGCTCAGCATCGTGATCGACCCTGGCCGGCTGTCCACCCGCGACAGCATGCTGGCCGAGATCGACGCCATGATCGCCTGGGTGAAATCGGCGGCGCCCTCCGATCCGGAACTCCCGGTCCTGATCGCCGGCGAGCCCGAACAGATCGCGCGGGCCGAGCGTATCGCCAATGGTATCTATGTCGATGACGAGACCTGGAGCCAGTTGTCGGCGATCGCCGAACGCTATCAGATTTCGATCGAGCGCTGAGACCTATCCGGATACGCAGGCGCTCGCCTTGGGCGCCTGTGACTACCGCTAGGACGCGCCGCCGAAATCCTGCGGCGTGAAACTGAGATCGAGCACCTTCCATTCGCCGTAGCGGTCCGCCGGCAGCATGGCATAGGGCTGGCACGCCCGCAGCGCGCTAATCGCGCCCTGCATCAACAGCGGGCCTTTCATCGAGGCGCTGGCCTCGATCAGAATGGGATCGCCGGCGAGCCGGCCGTCCTGCGTCATCAGCACGCGCAGCTTGACCCTGACGTCGTCGGTGCCGGTCAGCGTCGCCGGCAGTTTCGAGCAGGTTCTGAGATGACGGCGGAACGCGGTGATGACGCTGGACGCGACATCGGCGCTCTCCGTCGCCAGCGCGTCGAAATTGTCACCGCCCTTGTCGCGGGCGGCCGCTGGCACCGCCGGCGGCATCGGCGATAGGTCGGGCGGCAAGCCCAGCAACACCTGATATTTGAGGGTGATATCGGGCTCGGGCGGCTTGTAGGCCGGCGCCGATGTCTGCGCCTGCGGCGGGCTGGCGGCCGGCGGTTGCGGCTGAGCCGCCGCGGCTTGCGGGGCAGAAGGCGGCGGCATCAACGCGGCCTGCTTCTGCTGCCGCGCGGCGGCCGGTGGCTTTGCTGCGGGCTGAGACGCCGCAGGCTGAGACGCCGCGGGCGGAGGCGCAGGCGGCGTCGCCGGCTTGTCGAGCAGGGTGAAATCAGGCAGCGGCGTCGGCATTGCCACCGGCTCCGGCTTTTTCTCAGGCTCCGGCGCCTCCGGGATATCCTGCACCGCGACGATATCGACCGGCATCGGCTCGGCCGTCACCGCACCGAACGGATGCACGTCGGAAAATAGCAACAGCAATCCCAGCAGCGACAGATGGGCAATCGCCGATGCCGTGACGTCTGTCGGTATGATCCGCCGCAGGTCCATTGCATCCGAACAATTTTCGATGTCTTCCCTGAACGCAAGCTTAGCGTCCGGCGCGGCAAATCCTCAATCCCAATTTGGTGCAAAGCCGTAATTGGTCAGCCGCCCCCCGGCGCTTCCCATCGCGGAAATCGCCTTCATGTCGTCCTCGAACAATTCGAAATCGAAGATATCGATGTTCTCCGAGAGCCGTTCCAGCTTCGAGGTTCGCGGGATCGCCACGACATTCTGCTGCACCAGCCAGCGCAGGCAGACCTGCGCCGCCGTCTTGTGGTAGCGGTCGGCGATCCGCAGCAGCGCGCGGTCGTTCTTGATGCGGCCCTTGGCGACCGGGCTATAGGCCACCATGGCCATGCCGTGACGCGCGCAGGCTTCCCGTACCTTGGTCTGGTCGAGATAGGGGTGATACTCGACCTGATTGCACGCCAGCGGCTCCGGACACGCCGCCGCCGCTTCCTCGATCAGGGCCACGGTGAAATTGGAAACGCCGATATGGCGGGCCAGTCCTTGGCTCTTGACCCGCGCCAGCGCGCCGAGCGTGTCCGTGAGCGGCACCTGCGGGTTCGGCCAGTGCAGCAACAGCAGGTCGACCTCGGTCATGCGCAGCCGCGCCAGGCTTTCCTTGGCCGATCGCTCGAGATCGTTCGGCTTGAAATGGGTGGTCCAGATCTTGGTGGTGAGGAATATCTCGTCGCGCTTCACGCCGGAGGCGCGCACGCCCTCACCCACCTCGCGCTCGTTCTCGTAGACCTGCGCGGTGTCGATGTGGCGATAGCCGAGCCGCAACGCCTGCTCGACGATGCGCGCGCAGGTCCGGTCGCGCAATTCCCAGGTGCCCAACCCGATCGCCGGAATTTTCGCGCCATTGGCCTCGACAAAGATCATACGGGTACTCTCGCAACGAGCCCCCATTATGAGCCACCGCGACCGCGGTGCCAACTCACGACATTTTCGAGCGCAGCGGAAGATTTAGGCGGGCGACGGCTCGGTGGCCAAAGCGGCGAACACCGTCTCCGGCGAATGGGCGATCACGGCGAGCAGCGCCCGTGCCGGTCCGCGCGGGGCGCGCTTGCCCTGCTCCCAGTTCCGGATGGTCTCGACCGGCACGCCGAGGCGGCTGGCGAATTCGGTTTGGGTCAGCCGGGCGCGGCGGCGCAGGTCACGCACGGCGGGCTGGACAGCGGTTTCGCAGGACATGACGGCGGCCGCAGCCTCGGGCATCTCCGGGATCGCAAGTGCGACTCCGGGCACAAGCGGAAACTCCTGCCCGTCCCGCAATTCGACGATCCGTCCGTCCGCCTTGAGCCGCAAGCGCTGCATGTTGTCCTCTTCGGACCACATCATCGGGCAAGCGCGTAAAGGTCCGATTAACGATGCTGGAAAGCTATTTTTTTGACGCGAACCGGGATCCAATTTCGAAAACGCTATGCCTAGCTCAGCCCGAACCACAGCGTGGCGATACCGAGAAACGAGAAGAAACCAACCACGTCGGTGATGGTCGTGACGAAGGTGCCGGACGCCACCGCCGGATCGGCGCGGACCCGTTCCAGCACGATCGGGACCAGGATGCCGCCGAGCGCGCCGGCGATCAGGTTGCACATGATGGCAAGGCCGATCACGACGCCGAGGCCCGGGATCCTGAACCAGGCCACCGCGGCAATGCCGGTAATCACGGCAAAGGCGAGCCCGTTGACGAGGCCGACCATCGCCTCGCGCATCACCACCCGCATCACATTGTTGGAGCCGAGTTCGCGGGTCGCCAGCGCCCGCACCGCCACCGTCATGGTCTGGGTCGCGGCGTTGCCGCCCTGGCTCGCCACGATCGGCGCCAGCACGGCGAGCGCCACCATCTTTTCGAGCTGGCCCTCGAACAGGCCGAGCACC
>JBBRSX010000112.1:0-21544 GCA_038244925.1 Hyphomicrobiales bacterium
AACGGGCCTCGTTCATCATCACGAACATGCCCTGCATGCCCTTGTTTTCCTCGCCGATCAGCCAGCCGGTGGCGCTGTCGTAGTTCATCACGCAGGTGGAATTGCCGTGAATGCCCATCTTGTGCTCGATCGAGCCGCACGACACCCCGTTGCGCTGCCCCAGCGAGCCGTCGGCATTGACCAGAATCTTCGGCACCACGAACAGCGACACGCCCTTGATGCCGGCAGGTGCGCCTTCGATCCGCGCCAGCACCAGGTGGATGATGTTGTCGGCGAGATCATGCTCGCCGGCGGAAATGAAGATCTTGGTGCCCGTGATCTTGTAGCTGCCGTCGGCCTGTTTGACCGCCTTGGTGCGCAGCAAACCGAGATCGGTGCCGCAATGCGGCTCGGTCAGGTTCATGGTGCCGGTCCACTCGCCCGCCACCATCTTCGGCACGAACATCTTCTTCTGGTCGGGCTTGCCGTGCACCATCAGCGCCGCGGTCGCGCCCATGGTCAGGCCGGCATACATCGAAAACGCCATATTGGCCGAGATCTGGAATTCGTTGACCGCCTGGCTCAGCGTCACCGGCAGGCCCTGCCCGCCATATTCCGCCGGCGCCGAAAGCCCGAGCCAGCCGCCTGCGGTGACCTGCTTGTAAGCTTCCTTGAAACCCTTCGGCGTGGTGACGCTGCCGTCGTCGTGGCGGACGCAGCCTTCGAGATCGCCGACGCGGTTGAGGGGCTGCAGCACCTCTTCGCTCAGCTTGGCGGCTTCGCTCAAAATCGCTTCGCGCACATCGGCGGAGGCGTCGGTAAAGCCGGGCAGGTTACCGTAACGATCGATCTGAAACACGTCGTTGAACAGGAAGGTGACGTCTTCGACGGGGGCTTTGTAGATCGGCATGGTGTTCTCCCGGCAGCGGCAGGCTTGAGATGTTTAGCGAAAATCGTGTGGGGTTCTGCGCCGGACCTTAGCCGGTTCCGGCGATCCGAGGCAGCAAATAACGGGGCAGACAACGGGTCTTTGCACGGCGACCCGATGTCACGGCCTGATGCTAACGTTTGGCAAGTTGCTCTCCCATCAGGCGGTGCAGCAGGTTCATTCCCTTGAGCGGGCGCACCATCACCTTGAAATGGATGATGCGGTCGTCGGCGCTGAAGGTGATGATGTCGACGCCGTTGATCTTGATGCCTTCGATCTCGTTCTCGAATTCGAGCACCGCGCCGTTCTCGTTGCGCCATTCGCCGGTATATTTGAAGCCGGGGCCGCCCAGCACCTTTTCGGCGCTCGCCAGATATTTGAAGGTGATGTCGCGGCCGCGTTGCGGCGTGTGCACGACCGGGCTTTCGAACACCGCGTCGGGATGCAGCAGCTCCCAGAGCGCCGCCGTGTCGTGGGATCTCATGTAGCCGTACCACTTGTCGAGCGCGGTCATGGTCATCATGTCTCCTGTGCGCGCGATGACGGGGCTCCGGGATACAGACCGGACCAATATGCGCGTTGACGCATATGCAACTTTATGCATAATGTCAACGGTTCCCTATAGCCGGAAAGACCTCTCTTGGCCCTTGGCGACGCGATCCTGGCCTGCCTGACTGAACATCCGATGACGGGCTATGAGCTCGCCAAGACCTTCGATTCGTCGATCGGGTTCTTCTGGAAGGCCGACCATCAGCAGATCTACCGCGAGCTGACCAAACTGCGCGACCGCGGCCATATTCAGGGCCGCGAGGTCGTGCAGTCCGGCAAGCCCAACAAGCTGGTCTATACCCTGACGCCGGAGGGACGCGCGGCGCTCAAGCATTGGGCGGCCCGGCCGAGCGTCCCGGCCTCGATCAAGGACGACCTCCTGGTGCGGCTTTACGCGCTCGACAGCGTCGACCTCGAACCGTTGCGCACCGACCTGATGGCGCGGCTGGAACATCATCGCGACCGCTGTTCCCGCTACGAACGCATCCTGAGCAAACGCTTCCCCGACGGCACCGCCTCGTTCGCCGACACCGGCAAGCTGCTCAACCTGCGACTGGGCGTTCGTCACGAGCGCGCCGTGGTGGAATGGTGCGAAGAGGCGCTCGACGCCCTGTCGGCTTTGTCCGCCGGCGCCGCGACGACCAACGTCGTGTCGATCGGGGATGGCCCGCGCGGAACGCGCGAAAACAACAGCTAGACCCGCCCAATTACGACCCGCCTCGTAACTTTACTGACCGGCAACCCCAAACCTTAACCCGTTCTTTACCGTAACGCGAAAAAGTCAGGATCTGAGGCAGACGACCTGCGCGAAATTCGATTGTCTCTCGGATGGGGACGCGCGGGGAGGCTGAGGGCGCAAGTGTCGCGCCGGAGTCGGAACCGGACCTGAGCATGAATTCGCGCGTATCGTGGAGTGTTGACGGCATTGATCCCTCCGTTCGCGAAAGGGCTGAGGCCGCCGCGCGGCGCGCCGGCATGTCGCTGAACGAATGGCTCAATTCCACCGTCGGCGAACCGGTCTCGCCCAACTTCCGCGAGCCCGACGATCAGGGTTCGGCGATGCCGAGCCGGGAAAGCCACGACGTTGCCGACATCCACCAGCGGCTGGATTCCATCACCCGCCAGATCGAGCAGATTTCCCAACCGGCGCCGCGCAGCGAAGCGCCGCGCGGTGAGGCTTCCCGCGCCGAGCCGACGGTAGCCCGGCAGCTCAACGACGCCATTTCGCGCCTCGACGCGCGGCTGTCGCAGATCTCAAACGCCGGCGCGGCCCGCCAGCCGCTGGCGCAGGCGCAAGACCGGCAGCTCCAGGCCCAGATGGTCGAGCGCGCCGCCGCCCAGGTCTATCGTCCCTCGCCGCCGCTCAGCCCGGTCTCGTTCGAAACCGCGATTGCGCAGATTGCCGCGCGGCAAAACGAACTCGACGGTTCGCCTCGGCAGATACCGCCGCGCAGCGCGCCGCCGACCGCCCCGGTAGCGCCACCGATGGCGCCCCTGGCCGCCGCCGGCCCGGATTTCTCCTCGCTCGAACGTCATCTGCTCAACATCACGAGCCAGATCGAATCGCTGCGGCCCTCCGACAACATCGAAGCCTCGATCGCGGCCTTCCGCAGCGAGCTCGCGGAAATCCGTCACGCCATTACCGAAGCGATGCCGCGCCAGGCGATCGATTCGATCGAGAACGAAATCCGTTCGCTGTCCCGCCGCATCGACGACAGCCGCCAGAGCGGCACCGACAACCAGATGCTGGCCGGCATCGAGCGCGCGCTTGGCGAGATCTACGACGTGCTGCGCAAACTGACGCCGGCCGAGCAACTCACCGGTTACGACGAGGCGATCCGCAATCTCGGCGCCAAGCTCGACATGATCATGCGCGCGAACGACGATCCGTCGACCGTTCGCCAGCTCGAAGACGCGATCGGCGCGCTGCGCTCGATCGTTACCAATATCGCCTCCAACGACGCGCTGGCGCGGCTGTCCGAAGACCTGCACGCGCTGTCGGACAAGGTCGACCAGATCGTCCGCAACGAGGGCAAAGGCGATTCCTTTGCCATTCTCGAGCAGCGCATCGCCTCGCTGACCTCGACCCTCAGCGAACGTCCCGCCGCCAGCGACAATTCCGAACAGGTCGAAGGCGCGCTGCGCTCGCTGTCCGAACGCCTCGACCGGATGCCGGTCGGCACCGACAATGCATCGGCCTTTGCCCATCTCGAACAGCGGGTGTCATATCTGCTGGAACGGCTGGAAGCTTCCGCCGACCGTACTTCGGCCCCCTCCGCCGATCTGGGCAGGGTCGAGGAAGGGCTGCTGGACATTCAGCGCTCGCTCGAACGCCAGCACGCCAACCTGGTCTCGCTCGCCGACTCTGGCCGCAATGGCGGCGCGGCACCGATGGACCCCGGCATCGTCGACGCCGTCAAGCGCGAACTGTCCGACATCCGCCACAGCCAGTCGGAAACCGATCGCCGCACCCAGGATTCGCTGGAGACGGTTCACAACACGCTCGGCCATGTGGTCGATCGCCTGGCGATGATCGAGGGCGACCTGCGCGCGGTTCGTGTCGCGCCGATCGCGCCTCCGTCCGCAGCAGCGGCCGTCGAAGCGCAGGAAGAACCTCTGCGCATGGCGATGCCGCCCAAGGCCTTCGCGCCTGAAGCCGATACGCCCTTTGCGCAACCGCCGGCGCCGAAACCGGAATTGCCCAATCCCGCCGCGATGCAGGAGCATTTTGCCGCGGCCCCGCGCGATTTTCTTGCCGCACAGCGCGACTTCCAGACCGCGCAGCCGGTATCGACGCAAACCCCGCCGATGCCGCCGCGGGCGATCAGCGAAATCCTCGAACCGCACGCCGCCACGCCGCGCGCCGCGATCGCGCCGGATTTGCCGCCCGATCACCCGCTCGAGCCGGGCACGCGCCCTTCCGCGCGGATGTCTTCGCCGTCGGAGCGGATCGCGGCTTCCGAAAGCGCGATCAGCGAGATCGCTGCAGGACCGAAAGAGCCGGTCAGTTCGTCGAGCTTCATTGCCGCCGCGCGCCGCGCCGCGCAGGCTGCCGCGGCAGCTCCCATCAACGAGAAGGCCGCCCGCGCCGCCGCCAAGACCGCCACAAAGGCCGCTGCCGCCAAGGACAAGGTCGGCGACAAGACCAAGACCGGCGCCAAGGTGGTCGTGCCCGGCGACAAATCGACGTCCCACATGACTTCCCGGATCCGCTCGCTGCTGGTCGGCGCGAGCGTGGTCGTGATCGTGCTCGGCACCTTCAAGATGGCGATGACGCTGCTCGACACCGGCAGCCCGCCGCCGATGCCGGCGATGGAAAATTCGGCCGATCCGGTCACGCTGTCGCCGATGCCGACTGACACCGGCGCCAGGCCGGCGATGCCGGCGCCGGCCATCCCCTCGCTGATCTCGCCGACCCCGCTCGACAAGCAATCGAACAACGCGCCAGCTCCGAACACGCTGGACAGCGCACGCATCGCGACCCCGCCCCAGGCCGCGCCGTCCCCGGCTCCCGCCAGCGACGTCACCGGCGCCATCCCGACGGCTCCGGTCGCCGCCGGCAAGCTCTCTATGATCGCGGTGCCGCCGACCGAAAAGCTGCCCGACGGCATCGGCGGTCCGGTGCTGCGCGCCGCCGCCATCAAGGGCGATCCGACCGCGGCCTATGAAGTCGGCGTGCGCTTTGCCGAAGGCAAGGGCATTACAGCTAATCTCGACGAGGCCGCGAAATGGTATGACCGCGCGGCGCAGGCCGGCGTGGTGCCCGCGGTCTTCCGGCTCGGCACCTTCTACGAGAAGGGCCTCAGCGTGAAAAAGGACGTCGACATCGCGCGGCGTTATTACTTGCAGGCGGCAGAGCGCGGCAACGCCAAAGCGATGCATAACCTCGCCGTGCTCGACGCCGACGGCGGCGGCAAGGGCGCCAACTACAAAAGCGCGTCGCTGTGGTTCCGCAAGGCGGCCGATCGCGGCGTCGCCGACAGCCAGTTCAACCTCGGCATTCTCTATGCCCGCGGCATCGGCGTCGAACAGAACCTCGCCGAATCCTTCAAATGGTTCAGCCTCGCGGCAGCCCAGGGCGACGCGGATTCGGGGCGCAAGCGCGACGATATCGCCAAGCGCCTCGACGCCCAGTCGCTGGCGGCGGCCAAGCTCGCGATCCAGACCTTTACGCCGGAGCCGCAGCCCGACGACGCCATCAACGTGGCAACCCCGTCTGGTGGCTGGGACTCTGGCCCGGCGCAGGCCAGGACGACAAAGCCCGCGGCCAAGCCGGTCGCGACCAAGCGCACCGCGGCAGCGCGTTAACGCTACGGGCGATGCCTCCGGCATCGCCGTCATATCCTCGGCCATAAAGTTGTATATTGGGAGCCAGCCAACCCGGTCCCGCTTGGGCTTGGCGTGCAACGAGGATCGATGTCCGCAGGCGATCATCAGGATGAAGAGCGTCGTTTCCGAAGCTCTCCGACGGGGCCTTCGGTCGTATCGCCGCGCATGGCGGCCGCGCCGCCGCCGGCGCCTCCGGTTCAGGCGAACGGCCGCAAGCGGAGTGTTTTTTCGGTTGTCATCTTCGTCCTGCTGCTGTCCGGCGTCGGCATCCGTGCCTACCGGGACCTGTCGCGGCCCGATGCCTGGGACTACTGGAAGGACCAGTATATCGCGCCGAGCATGACGGCCTCGCTGACCGGCAAAATCGAACTCGGCGGCTCCGGCCCGGGCCGGCGCGCGCTGCAGGTCAGCGGAACGATCGGCCCCGCAGCCGCGACGCTGCTCCGCGACAAACTCAACGAGGCCGGGCTTGCCGCCGGCGACCTGATCCTGCTGTCCTCCCCCGGCGGCGATTTGAATCAGGCCGTGATCATGGGCGAGATCATTCGATCGCGTGGGCTGGCGACAGCGGTCGGCACCGCCGATGGCTCCGGCCGCATCAAGCCGGGTTATTGCGCCAGCGCCTGCGTGCTGGTCTATGCCGGCGGCAAACCCCGCTTTGGGGTCCTGGGCTCGGCGTTGGGCGTTCATCGCTTCGTCACAACGAAGGTCACCAGCGATCCCGTCGCCGACACCCAGAGAATCGCGGGCGCAGTGCTGGGCTACATGACCAAAATGGGGGTCGCGTCATCCGTCGTCGAAGCGATGTCTGAAACCAGGGAGATCCGCTGGCTCAGCCCCCAGCAGGCCCTGACCATGAACCTCGTCACCGATCCGGTCGGCAAGCCTTGAGGCGCCGGATCGATCGAAGCGCCGGACGAGCAGGCGCGTGGAGGCCGATTAACCGCATCTGTTCACCACCAGCTAAAAATGCGCCGGTATTCGAGGCAAAAAATTGCCGCCCGGCGCAATCTTTAGTCCCTCATCCCGCCAAATTCAGTTATGCAAAGGCGCGGTAACCGGCTCCGCGCGCAGGCGCGCCAACCGGTTTCCACTGCCGGCACAGATCCAGAAACCATGCCTTGAGCGGCCTCGGCCGGTCGGCGGCAGAACGACAAAAAGCGGACGCGCGTGCAGCTTTACCTCCCGATCGCTGACATTCCGGTCAATGTTTTCCTCATCCTGGCGATGGGCGCGGCGGTTGGTTTCGTCTCCGGCATGTTCGGCATCGGCGGCGGTTTTCTGATGACGCCGCTGTTGATCTTCGTCGGCATCGCACCCGCGGTCGCGGTCGCTTCCGTCGCCAGCCATATCGCGGCGTCTTCGTTTTCCGGCGCGCTCTCCTACTGGCGAAGGCGGGCCATCGACCCACTGCTGGCATTGGTATTGTTGAGTGGCGGCACGATAGGCACCGCACTCGGGGTCTGGACCTTCACGCTGCTGCGCTCGCTCGGCCAGCTCGATCTGATGATCGCGATGTCCTACGTCATCCTGCTGACCACCGTCGGCGGGCTGATGTTCTGGGAAGGGCTGCGGGCGCTGCTGCGGACCCGCCGCGGCGGCGCAGGCACGATCCGCCGTCCGGGCAGCCACGGCTGGATCCACGGCCTGCCGCTGAAGATGCGCTTCAAGCGCTCCAAGATCTATCTGTCGGTAATCCCCGTCGTCGCCACCGGCCTGATCATCGGCTTCATCGGCGCGGTGATGGGCATCGGCGGCGGTTTCATCCTGGTGCCGCTGATGATCTATGTGCTGCGGGTGCCGACCTCGACCGTGATCGGCACCTCGATGGTGCTGACGCTGGTCACCATGGTGTTCGCCACCATGCTGCATGCGGTGACCAACCATCTGGTCGACGCCGTGCTGGCGCTGATCCTGATGATCGGCGGCGTCACCGGTGCGCAGTTCGGCGCGCGGGCGGGACAAAAAATTCGCGGCGAACATCTGCGGCTGCTGCTGGGACTGCTCGTGCTCGCGGTCGGCGTCCGCTTCGCCATCGAACTGGTGATCCGGCCCGAGGAGCTGTTCACGATCCGGGAAACCGGAGGTGCCGGATGATCGCGCGCACCCTGCCCACGCTTGCCGGAATTGTGCTGGGGACGGCGCTCGTGGCCACGCCCGCGCTGGCCGAACGGCTGATCGTGTCGGTCTCGAACCATCGCGTCACGGTGACACCGAACTATTCCGGCGAGGAACTCGTTCTGTTCGGCTCGGTCGAAAAGGATGCGACGACGCCGCCTACCCGCACCAATTACGATCTCGTGGTGACGGTGGCGGGCCCGCGCGCCGACATGGTGACGCGCCGCAAGGAACGCACCTTCGGGATCTGGATCAACACCGACTCGCGCCAGTTCCTGCAGGTGCCGAGCTACCTGGCGCTGTTTTCCAACCGGCCGTTCGACGTCATCGCTTCACCCGAGGTGCAGCGGCGGCAGCAGCTCGGTCTCAACAACGTGTTGCTGACCCAGCGCGTCGGGCCTGACTATGCCGACGTGGTGCCGAACGACGCGTTCCGCAGCGCGTTCGTGCGGCTGCGTTCCCAGCACGGGCTCTATCGTGAAGCGACCTCGGCGGTGACGTTCCTGACGCCGACGCTGTTTCGTACCGGAATTCCGCTGCCGGCGGAAGTGCCGATCGGCACTTACGACGTCGAGATCAAGCTGTTCGCCGACGGCGCGCTGGTGACCAAGACCGAGACCGCGTTCGAAATCGTCAAGGTCGGCTTCGAACAGTTCGTCGCCACCACCGCGCGCCAGAACGGTTTTGTCTACGGCCTCGTCACCGCCTTCATGGCGCTGATGACGGGCTGGATGGCCTCGATCGTGTTCCGCAAGGATTGATTCTTCATGGTGAGGAGCCCGCGTAGCGCGGCGTCTCGAACCATGAGGCCCGTGTCCATCCTTCGAGACGCGCGCAAGAGCGCGCTCCTCAGGATGAGGTCAGTGTGTGTGCACCACGCAATTCAACCCGCCCGGAACACCGGCAACACGACATTGACGCGGGTGCCGCCGCGCGGGGCTTCGGCGATCTCGATGGTGCCGGCATGGGCTTCCACCAGGCTGCGCACCACCGCAAGGCCAAGCCCGGCGCCGCCGGTGCTGCGGTTACGCGAGGTCTCAAGACGATTGAACGGCTCCAGCATGGCCTGCCGCTGGTCGGCGGGAATGCCCGGCCCCTCGTCATCGACGGTCAGCATCACGGCATCGCGCGTCAGCCTGACTTGAACATGGGCCACGCGGCCGTATTTGACGGCGTTGTCGACGATGTTGCCGACGACACGCCGCAGCGCCAGCCGGTCACCGAGCACGATGGCGTCGCCTGCTGCCCCCTCCATCGTGATTTTCACATCGCAGCCCTGGGCCTGCCGGTCACGGGCCTCGGCCTCCACCAGCGCTGCGAACTCGACCATCTCCTGCGACAACTGCCCGGCGCCGACGCGGCTCGACAGCAACGCGTCGTCGAGCAGCCGGATCATGTCGTCGATATCGGCAATGGCGCGGAGTTGCTCGGCCTCGTCAGGAATTTTCTCGACGCGCAATCGCAACCGGGTTGCAAACGTCCTGACGTCGTGCGCGATGCCGCCGATCAGGGTCATTCGCCCGCGCAGCATTTCGCTGAGCCGGGCCTGCAGCCGGTTGAACGCCGCAATCACGGCGCGAATCTCAGGCGCACTGCGGCGCGCATCGGGCAATAGCGGCGCATCGGCCGACAAGTCGACGCGATCGACCGCGGCCGCAAGCCGGGCCAGCGGCCGAGTCTCCCGTTGCATGACCAGCAAGGCCAGCAGGGCGACGATGGTTCCGAACAATCCGGCGCCGAAACCGACGGGCAGACCGAGCGGCGTGACCGGCAGCCGCGTCGTCGCATCGACGACCAGCGTCTCTCCGGTACGAAGGCCAATCCGCAGTTCGATCGCATTCGCCATCGCTCGCGTCAGCCGCGGAAACCAGTTGCCATGGATCACGGGCGGCGTCATGACCGTGATCTCACGGCCGGAAAGGGCTGCCGCGTACATATCGTGCAGCCGGACTTGCAGGTCGCGCGAGACGGTCGAAGGGACGGTCGACGGAGCCGCCACCTCGATCCGGGCGACGAATTGCGGTGACGACAATGCATTGAGCACCAGTACCCGCGAGCCCGCGTCGGACCGCTCGATCAGGTCAGCAACGGCAGCGATCCGCCCGGGAGACGGCCGCGCCATTTCGTTTTCCTTCAGCGAGGTCAGATAAAATACGGCCAGCAGCGTGATGCTGATGGCCGAAAACCCGACGATCGCAATAAGGGCAAGCCGCGTCGCCAGCGTGAAGCGCAGCATCACGACACCTGCTTGACGGCGGCCGTGAACAGATAACCGCCGTTGCGCACCGTCGTGATCAGGCCGGATCCCGGGCTAGCGGCATCGAGCTTCTTGCGCAGCCGCGAGATCAGCATGTCGACGGTGCGGTCGAACGGCTCGGCGGAGCGGCCGCGCGTCCAGTCGAGGATCTGGTCGCGCGTCAGCACGCGGCGCGGACGCTGCACGAAACAGCTCAGCAAGTCGAACTCCGCGCTGGTGAGCTGCAGCGAGGTCTCGCCGTCGTTGGCGCGCTCGACACTTCTCTGGTCGAGGTCAACAACGAATTGATCGAACGCGTAGCGGCGAACCAGCAGCTTCGGCTGCGCGGTTTTGGTGCGGCGAAGGATCGCGCGGATACGTGCCAGCAGTTCGCGCGGCGCGAACGGTTTTGCAAGATAATCATCGGCGCCCATTTCGAGGCCAACCACGCGATCGATTTCGTCGCTTTTAGCGGTCAGCATCAGGATCGGAATATCGTCGTCAGCGCGCAGCCGCCGGCAGATCGACAGTCCGTCCTCGCCCGGCAACATCAGGTCGAGCACGATCAGGTCCGGCCGCATTCGCTGCAGCACCGCGTCCATGGCTTTCGCACCGTCGGCGCACTCGGTCTCAAAGCCTTCCTTCCGCATGAAGTCGGCCAGCAGCCGGCGGATTTCGGGATCGTCTTCGACAATCAGAATCGAGGTCAGCGGCGCATCCATCGCCGCATTCTGAATAAGCCGGCGCATGACGCAAGGCCGGCGCGGCCGTTGTTACACACTGTTACACGGTCGCGACAAAACGATACCAGCCGTTGCCTCTCGGCGATATCACGCTGACAGGGCTGGCCCAGTTTCCTGGCATGGCTACCGCAACGGCAGCCGTTCAACCTCTGAGGAGACTGCGACCATGAAAAAGCTATTCGTCATGTCAGCACTTGCCGGCGCCCTGTCAGTCGCTGCCGTCGCCGACGCCAGTGCCTGGACCCGCTCCGGCACGGCGACCGGACCGCGCGGAACGTCGAGCTTCCAGGCCAGCGGAAGCTGCGCCAACGGCAGCTGCTCGCGCACGGCCACCCGCACCGGACCGGCCGGCAACACCTATACCCGCCAGAGCACGGTCACCCGCAACTGACGGCGACGGCGATCGCACGAGGCCAGATGGTTTCGCGTCGCTTCCTCGGGCGATCGCCTCCCGTCCTTCAACTCTCATTCAATCCAGGAGATCGTCATGCCCAGGTTTTCCGTACCTTCGATACGCCTTCGCACGCTGGCCGCTCTGGCTGTTGGTGCTGCCGCATTCCCCGGGGCGTCCGAGGCGCAGACGCAGATACCGCCGCAGATGCGCGGCGAAGCGATGGCGCTGATGCAGGTTTGCCGTGCCGATTACGACCAGCTCTGCAGCAACGTCGTGCCCGGCGGCGGACGTATCCTGGCCTGCCTGCAGGAGCATGCGGGCCAGATCAGCTCCGGTTGCGCAAAGGCCATGCCCCGTGCCCAGTCGCTCAGGGACAGCGCGGTCGCGGCCGGCGTAATGCCGAAGTAACAGGGAGCAACGCCATGGACCCCGCGCCGTTCTTTCTCAACCACTACGTCCGGGCCACGATCCTGGCCACCGCTGTCGGCTTCATGGCGCTGGAATATGCGCTCGGCCGTCTGACGGATCGGCAAACACATGACTGGCGCGAGAGCGCCGCCTCGTTCGGGGTGGCGCTCGGCCAGAACCTGATCCGCGGCATCGAGGCCGGACTGGTCGCGATCCCCTTTGCGTTCCTCTACCAGCATCGGCTGTTCGACTTCGACCAGACCGGTTTACCTGCTCTGCTCGGCCTTTTCCTTGGCAGCGAGTTTCTGTATTACTGGCAGCACCGCGCCAGCCACCGGATCCGCTGGATGTGGGCGACCCATCGCGTGCATCACTCGCCGACCCGGCTGAATTTCACCGCGGCGATCCGGCTCGGCTGGACCGGCAACATCTCCGGCAATTTCCTGTTCTTCCTGCCGCTGGCGGCGATCGGATTTCACCCCTTCGCCATCGTCGCCATGCTCGGAATCAATCTGCTCTATCAATTCTTCACTCACACTGAACTGGCGCCGCGGCTGGGACCGCTGGAACTGGTCATGAACACGCCGACGCATCATCGCGTGCATCATGCGTCGAACGAGGCCTGCCTCGACAAGAACTATGGCGGCATTCTGATCGTGTTCGACCGCCTGTTCGGTACCTTCGCCGCCGCGCCCGCGCAGGAGCCGCTGCGTTACGGTCTGGTCAGCGGCGTGCCATCCTACAATCCGGCGCGGATCGCCTTCGGCGACTGGATCGCGATGTGGCACGACGTCCGGAAAGCGTCGGGTGCCGGCGCCAAACTCCGCGCTCTGTTCGGACCGCCCGGCGCGTCCGTCAAATAGCGCTCAGGACATGCAGCAATCAAGACTTGCCGAAAAACATTCCGACGCCCATTGCCAGCACGCTGAGCAGCATCGCCGCGGTCGACAGCCAGCCCAGCCAGTACAGCGGGCCGCGGATCGCAAAGTGGCCCATCACGTCGTGGCGGCGGGCCATGAACATCAGCAGCACCATCACCGGCACCGCGAGCACGCCGTTGACGACGGCGCTCCAGTACAGCGCCTCGATCGGATCGATCGGCGTGAAATTGAGCGCGATGCCGATCGCCGCCGAGAACGCCAGCACCGAATAGAACGCGACCGCTTCCCTTGGTTTTCGCGCCAGCCCGACCGGCCATCGCCGCGCTTCGCCGACCGCATAGGCGGTGGCGCCGCCGAGAATCGGGATCGCCAGCAATCCGGTGCCGACGATGCCGAGCGCGAAAATCACTTCCGCGAACACGCCGGCAATGGGACGCAACGCTTCCGCCGCCTGCGCCGAGGTCTGGATGTTGGTCTTGCCGGCCGCATGCAGTGTCGCCGCAGCGGTCACAATGATCGACAGCGCGATCAGGTTGGAGAACGCCATGCCGACGATGGTGTCGGCACGGATGCGGTGGAATTCCTTCTGCGCGCCGTAGTGCTTGTCGATCAGAGGCCGCTTGGTCACGTCGACGCGCTGGTCTTCGGCCTCCTGCGAGGCCTGCCAGAAGAACAGATAGGGCGAGATCGTGGTGCCGAGGATCGCGACGATGGTGGTGAAGTAATCCGCGCTCCAGGTCAGGCGCGGCACCAGAATGCCTGTCAGCGCCTCGCCCCACGAGATATGCGCGAAGGCGAGCGCTGCGACATAGGCAAACAAGGTGAGCGTCAGCCATTTCAGCACCGACACGTAGCGCTTGTAGTCGAGAAAGATCTGCGCCACCACCGAAGTGACGCCATAGAGCATCACGTAGATGATGCCGTGGCCGCCGATCAAAAGCTTTGAGGCATCCGCCATGGCGGCGAGATCGGCGGCGATATTGACCGTGTTGGCGATGAACAACAGCGCCACCACGACATTGAGCAGAAACGGCGAATAGTGCCGGCATACGTTGCCGGAGATGCCCTGCCCGGTGACGCGGCCGACGCGCGCAGAGATTTCCTGGATTGCAGCCATCAGCGGAAAGGTCAGCAGCATGGTCCAGCCGATGCCGTAACCGAGCTGCGCGCCGGCCTGGCTGTAGGTGCCGATCCCCGACGGATCGTCGTCGGACGCGCCGGTGATCAGGCCGGGGCCGAGCGCCTTGAGAAAATAGCGGAAGCTGAACGGCTCCCTGGCCACAGCCTTCGAAACCGGCTTGTCTTGATGAGGGTTGTCTTGATGAGGCTTGTCTTGATGAGGCTTGTCTTGGCCGGGCTTCTCGCCGTGATGCGTTGGATTCGAATGTTTGCGATCTGACATGCCCGGTTTCCAGCCGTCGCGACAACGAACCGGACAGAATTCGGTTCCACGCGAGGAACCTGCCTCAGGACCATATCGCAAGCAAGCGAAACGCGATCATCGCGAACAAAATGACGGTGCGATGACGGCGGCTTCTCAGTAACAGCGCGAAGCGGCGATGGCGTGCAGTTTGTTGTCGCCGAGTACATGCGCCACAAGACCCGGTGCGCGAAAGATCTTTGTGAACGCCGGATCGCGGATGCTGAGGCCGCCGGTATAGGCGCCGAACGCCGGCATCACCGCGCGCTCGCCGTCCGAGGCGAAACAGCGCCGCTCGATCGAACGGCCACGGGTCGGCACCCGTGCCTTCGGATGCAGATGGCCGGCGATCTCGCCGGATGTCCCGGTCGGTTCGTGGCGAAACACAATCGGCCCGATCGCGACTTCGCTGGCGACCACGCCGCCGAGGTCGGACGGCAGCACCGGATCGTGATTGCCCGAGATCCATATCCAGTCGCGACGCGCCTGCATCGCACTGAGCGTCTCGCGGTCGGGCGCCGACAGCCGCTCATGCGCCTCGCGGTCGTGAAAACTGTCGCCGAGCGCGATCACCATGCGCGGGTCGTGCCGCGCGATCACGGCGGCCAACCGGCTCAGCGTTGCCACGGTATCGTAGGGCGGCAGCAGCACCCCGCGCGCGGCAAAGCTTGAGCCCTTTTCCAGATGCAGATCGGAGACGACCAGCAGACGCTGCTCCTGCCAGAACAGCGCGCCGGAGAGATCGGCGAGGAAAACAACGTCGGCAATGGCAACCTTGGAGACGCGCATGTCCTGATCGTATCCAGAAACTTGCGCCGCTGCCGTCACGTTTTATCCTGTCGCCTCTTTGACCAGTTCATCGGCAGCTTCCGCCAGTAACTCGTCTGCCGCCTCGCCATAGACGGATTCGCGGCCGATTTCCAGCATCACCGGCACCGCCAACGGCGAAACATGGTCGAGTTCCCGGTGGGTTATTCGCCCCTGGATTCGCGAGAGCATATCACCCAATCGCTTGAGATCGAGCAACCCGGTGGCGGCGTCGGCCCGCGCCGCGCGCAGCAGCACGTGGTCGGCCTGGTGTTTTCGCAACACGTCGTAGATCAGGTCGGTCGAGAACAGCACCTGGCGGCGGGATTTTTCCTCCCCCGTGAAACGCCGCGCGATCAGGCCGGAGATAACCGCGCAGGTGCGGAAGGTCCGCTTCATCAGCGCGGATTCGGCGAGCCATGCCTCGAGATCGTCGCCCAGCATGTCCGGATCGAACAGCGCATTGAGATCGAGCTTGCCGTGGCGGATCATGAACGACATGTCGCCCAGCCCCCACACCGCCAGCGCATATTCGTTGGCGACGAAACCGAGCGGCCGCACCCGCGCCCGCTCCATCCGCCGCGTCAAGAGCATGCCGAGCGTCTGGTGCGCCAGCCGTCCCTCGAACGGATAGCAGACGAAGTAATGCTTGCCGCCGCGTGGAAACGTCTCGACCAGCAGTTCGCGCACCGCTGGCACCCGGGAAAAACTGCTTTGCAGCGACAGCCAGTCGCGCACCTGCTCCGGCAGCGCTGCCCACTGGCGCCGGTCGTCGAGCAGTTTTCGAACGCGTTCGGCGAGGTAGGTCGAGAGCGGGAACTTGCCGCCGGCATAGGATGGCACCTTTGCATCTTTGTCGTTGGCGCGCGAAACGTACACGTTTTCTTCGGCAAGGGCTTCGTAGCGCACCACCTCGCCGGCAAAGACAAAGGTGTCGCCGATCACGAGACCTTCGATAAAGGCCTCCTCGATCTCGCCGAGCATGCGGCCGCCGCGACCGAGCGCGCCGGTCAAGCCGGAACCGCCGCCGCGCGAGCGCACCAGTTTCACCTTCAGCATCGTGTCTTCGACGATGGTGCCGACGTTGAGGCGGTAGCTCTGCCGCACCCGGGGATTGGCGACGCGCCACCTTCCCGATTTGTCCTGCTTGATCCGCGCAAAGCGCTCATAGGTTTTGAGCGCGTAGCCACCGGTGGCGACGAAATCGACCACATCGTCGAAGTCGGTCCGCGTCAGGCCGGAGTAAGTCGCGGCCGTCAGCACTTCCGCGTAGAGCTCGCCCGAGAGGAACGGTTCGCCGCAGGCGCAGCCGAGCACGTGCTGCGCCAGCACGTCGAGCGCGCCTGTTCGCAGCGGCGGCGTGTCCTGCGCATTGTCGGCGATGGCGTCGATCGCGACCGCGCATTCCAGCACCTCGAACCGGTTGGCCGGCACCAGCACCGCGCGAGAGGCTTCATCGATGCGGTGATTGGCGCGACCGATCCGCTGCATCAGGCGCGACGATCCCTTCGGCGCACCGACATTGATGACGAGATCGACATCGCCCCAGTCGACGCCGAGGTCCAGCGAGGAGGTGCAGACCACGCCACGCAGTTTTCCCGCCGACATCGCGTCCTCGACCTTGCGGCGCTGGGCGACGTCGAGCGAGCCGTGATGCAGCGCGATGGCGAGGCCATCCTCGTTCATGCGCCACAGATCCTGAAACAGCATCTCGGCCTGGCTGCGGGTGTTGACGAACACCAATGTGGTCTTGTTGGCCTTGATCAAGTCGTAGATTTCGCCGAGCGCATGGCGCGCGCTGTGGCCGGCCCATGGCAGCCGCTCCTTGGTGTCGAGCATTTCGACGATTGGCGGCGCCGCACCGCCGGCGACCACGATATCGGCCGATACTTCGCGGCCGTCACGCTGCGGCACCAGGAACCGCGCCAGCGATTCCGGCTCGGCCACCGTTGCGGACAGACCGATGCTGCGCATGTCAGGCGCCAGCCGCCACAGCCGCGCCAGACCCAATGACAGCAAATCGCCGCGCTTGGAGGTAACGAGCGCATGCAACTCGTCGAGCACGATCCGCTTCAGCGACGAAAACAGGAACGGCGCGTCGTCGGACGACAGCAGCAGCGCCAGTTGCTCGGGCGTGGTGAGCAGGATGTCGGGCGGATAACGCCGCTGCCGCTGCCGCCGCGACACTGGCGTGTCGCCGGTGCGGGTCTCGACCTTGATCGGCAGGCTCATCTCCGCGATCGGGGTCTCCAGATTGCGGGCGATGTCGACCGCGAGCGCCTTCAGCGGCGAGATGTAGAGGGTGTGGAGACCGCCGGAGCGTTTGACGCCGCGGCCGGTGGAAATGAGGCTCTTCTTGTCCCCTTCGCCCTTTGGAAGCGAAGACGACGACAGTTCCACCAGCGTCGGCAGAAACCCGGCGAGCGTCTTGCCGGCGCCGGTCGGCGCAATCAGCAGCGCCGAGCGGTCGTCGCGGGCTTTGTCCAGCAGCGCGAGCTGGTGCTCACGCGGCGACCAGCCGCGCGAGGCGAACCATCGGCGAAAACGGTCCGGCAGCAGCGCAGCCGTTTCAAGCGGCGTAAAGGGCAAGGGATCGGGCGACGGCACGTCCCAAGAGGTAAGCGGTCAGGGCCGCTTCGTCGAGGGCGGCGGCGGATCAATTCGACCCGCCGCCGCAATTTCCTGGATGGATTACTCCGTCACTGCCTTCTCCGAGATCTGCCATACCTTGCCATCGAAGATCGAGATGTGCAGCGTCTTCATCGGCGAGTAGTCGTCGGGCGTGTAGCTGAAATTGATGTCGTCGAGGAAGAACGGCGAGTGGAAGCCCGCCAGCGTCGATGCGTTCTTGAGCACGTTGGCGCGGGTCAGGTCGTCGCCGCAGCGGCGCAGGATTTCGCCCATCGACACGGCTTGGCCGTAGCCGGCATAGGCGATGGTGTTGTCCGGATCGACGGTCGGCAGATATTTCGCGCGCAACGCCTCGAACGCCATCACGTCCTTGTCCTTTTCCCACTTGCCCGGACCGGCCTCCTTGGAATAGCGGATCGCGACGATGTCCTTGGCGTTCTCGAGGCCCGCGGCCTTGAGAATCGAAAGTCCGGTCGATCCTGCCGACAACAATTGCAGCGGCTTCCAGCCGAGCTCGACGACCTTGCGGATCGACTGTGAGGTCGCCTTGCCGGTGGTGATGTTGTAGAAAACATCCGCGCCCGACTTCGAGAGATTGATCAGCTGGCTGTCGACCGTCGGCTCGGTCAGGTCGTAGGTCTGCTCCATGATCACCTGGGCGGTGCCGCCGGCGTCGGCCAGCACCTTCTTGAAGGGGCCGAGGAAGTCGCGGCCGAAATCGTCGTTCTGATAGAGGATGCCGATCTTGCCGTTCGGCTTGGTGGCGACGACGTGCTTGGCGAGAATGCGCGCCTCGGTTGGATACAGCGGCAGACCCGCCATGGTCCATTTGTTGTTCTTCGGATCGTTCCATTTCGACGCGCCGGTGTTGAGCAGCAATTGCGGCACGCCTTTCGAATTCAGGTATTTGTGCACGGCAGTCTGCGGTGCGGTGCCGAGCGAGCCGTACAGCGCCAGCACTTCGTCCTGCTCGACCAGCCGCCGCGTCGCCTCGACGCATTTCGGCGGGCTATAGGCGTCGTCCATGGTGAGGAACTTGACCTTGCGGCCGTTGATGCCGCCCTTCTCGTTCAGCATCTGGAAATAGGCTTCGCCGATACGCCCGAGCACGCCGTAGATCGAACCGGGGCCGGAATGCGGCACGGTCTGTCCGATCTTGATCTCGGTGTCGCTGGCGCCGGCGTCGTATTTCTTGTCCGCGGCCCAGACGAACGGCGCGGGTAGGATGGATGCGGCGGCGGTGGCAAGCATGGTGGCGCCGAATTCGCGCCGCGTCTGTTTCTTGTTCATTGTGTTCTCCCTTTAGGGGCGTATTGATCTGACATTCCGGCATCTGCGGCAATAGCGATTTGACGGCGTTGCGGCGCAATGCCGCGATAGGGCGATCGCGCAGCGCCTAGACTCAAGTTTTGCCGGCGACGACGACCAGACCGGGCACGGGAACGCGGTCTTCGTTGCGGGCGGACAGCTCCTCCAGCAGCAGTAATGTGAGGCCCGCGGCCTCGACAGCAGCACACACATATTCCGCCGCGTGGGCGTAGCGCAGCCCGTGGCCGATGATGACGCCCTCGCCGCCATGGGTCTCGGCGGTGAAGGCAAGCAGGCCGCCGGCGGCCAGCACGCGCGCGGCTTCCATCAGTAGAGGCGCGAGGTCCGCGACATAGACCATCGCGTCGGCGGCCAGAATGAGGTCGGCGCTTGTCTCAGGCCGGTCGCGCAGGCCCTGCAGCATGTCGGCCACTTCAAGCTCGGCATAGAGGCCGGTGGCGCGTGAGCGCTCGATCATCCGTGGCGACAGGTCGACGCCGACGAAGTGATCGACCTGCCCGGCAAAGGCCGACGCGGCAAGCCCGGTGCCGCAGCCGAGATCGATCGCACGCTGGAGGAACGCTGGTTTCTTCGCGGCGGCGTGGATCGAAAGCACCGCCTCCAACAACAGGGCCGGGCCGCGATAGCCGAGATCGCCGACCAGCGAGGCCTCGAACCGCGGCGCATATTGATCGAACAGCACCTGCACGTAAGCTTGCGGCATACCGGCCACGGGCGCGGCACCGAGCCGCATCAGCCGCAGGCCGGCGCCGTGACGATCATTGGCATCACTGGCCTGCGCCGTTCGAAAGGCGTCAATCGCCGCATCCTGCTCGCCGAGCTGCTGGCGGATTTCGCCGAGCGTGAACCAGGCAGAGGCAAAATTCGGCGCCAGCTCCGTTGCCTGCAACAGCAGATCGGCGGCAGCGACGAGATCGCCCTTCAATTGCAGATCGCGCGCGAAATCGAAGCGGCGGTCGGCCATCAGATCGCCGGAGGAGAGAAACAGTCGCGAGGGCATGGGTTCCAGATTTCGTGACGGCTAAAAGTTCGACCGGCAGCCCCTATATAACCCGGATGCGTCCGCAAGACATCCTGATGCCCGTTCCCGCCGGCCTGTGCTGCAAGCCGGGCGGCTTCCACATCGACCCGGTTCGCGCCGTCGAGCGCGCCGTCATCACCCACGGCCATTCCGACCACGCCCGGCCCGGCCACGGCTCGGTGCTGGCCACCCAGGAAACGCTGGACATGATGCGGCTGCGCTATGGCGACAACTTTGCGGGCACCACGCAGGCGATCGCTTATGGCGAGACGATCAAACTCGGCGACGTCACGGTCAAGTTTCATCCCGCCGGCCATGTGCTGGGTTCGGCGCAGATCGCGGTGACCTGCAAGGACACCTGCATCGTCGCGTCCGGCGACTACAAGGACGCGCCCGATCCAACCTGCGCGCCGTTCGAAGTTGTGCCCTGCGACGTCTTCATTACCGAAGCCACGTTTGGTTTGCCGGTGTTCCGCCATGGCGATGCGGCCGATGAAGTGAAGAAGCTGCTGGCATCGGTCGCGCTGTTTCCGGAGCGCGCGCATCTGGTCGGTGCCTATTCGCTCGGCAAGGCGCAACGCGTGATCGCGCTGCTGCGGCTCGCCGGCTACGACGCCCCGATCTATCTACATGGCGCGATGGAGAGCATCACATCCTATTATCAGGGCCGCGGGATCGCGCTCGGCGAGTTGCGTCCGGCCAAGGGCATGAAGAAGGCCGATCTCGCCGGCACCATCACGCTGGCGCCGCCGTCGGCCACGTCTGATATCTGGACACGACGATTTCCCGATCCGGTGACGGCCTTTGCCTCGGGCTGGATGCGGGTGCGGGCCCGCGCCCGCCAGCGCGGCGTCGAATTGCCTTTGGTGATTTCCGACCATGCCGACTGGGACGGGCTGACCGCGACCATATCAGCCACCGGCGCCGGCGAAATCTGGGTCACGCATGGCCAGGAAGACGCGCTGGTGCATTGGTGCAAGACCAAAGGCCTTGCCGCGCGGCCGCTCGATCTGGTCGGCTACGGCGATGAGGACGAGCATGAGGCTATCGCGGCCGGCGAGGCCGAGGCATGAACAGGTTTGCCGAACTGCTCGACCGCCTGGCCTACGAGCCCGGCCGCAACAACAAGCTGCGGCTGATCACGGGGTATTTTCGCGAGACCTCCGATCCCGACCGCGGCTACGCGCTGGCGGCGCTGACCGGCGCGCTGTCTTTCAAGCACGCCAAGGCCGGGCTGATCCGCGACCTGATAACGGACCGCACCGATCCCGTACTGTTCGGCTTGTCCTATGATTATGTCGGTGACCTCTCGGAGACGGTCGCGCTGATGTGGCCGAAATCTTCCCCCTCTCCCGCTTGCGGGGGAGGTGAGGAAGCTGCGACCCTCGCAACGAACCGCCACAACAATCCGCCACCCCCCACCCTTAGCGAAGTCGTCACCACGCTGCGCACCCTCGGCAAGACCGAACTGCCGAAGCAACTCGCGCGCTGGCTTGACGAACTCGACGAGACCGGGCGCTGGGCGCTTTTAAAACTCGTGACCGGCGCGATGCGGATCGGCGTTTCGGCGCGGCTGGCAAAAACCGCGGCGGCCAATCTCGGCGACAAAGACGCGCATGACGTCGAACTGATGTGGCCGGGGCTGACGCCGCCCTATCTCGAGCTGTTCGCCTGGCTGGAAGGCCGGGCCGAGAAGCCGGTCAATCGCGATCCGACGCCGTTCCGGCCGGTGATGCTGGCGCATGCGATCGAGGATTCGGATTTCGCCAAT
>JBBRSX010000113.1:0-21315 GCA_038244925.1 Hyphomicrobiales bacterium
ATCGTATCATCGGTCATGGCGGGCGTGGCCAGAGTTGGAGCGGACAGGGTTGGCTTCGCAACCGAATCCTACGCCGGATCAGCGCCTTACACCACGCTCGCCAGCCTCTCATCCATCGTCTCGTGAATAAGAGCGGCTAGCAGATTAGAACGATGTCTTCGAACCTAATACGGCTTCGTGATCATCAGCCACAGAATAGCCATGACCGAACCGAAACCGAGAATGCCGAACAGAAACCAACGCCGGAACAGCGCGAAGTAACGCGGCGGCAGCGGCTCGCCCTGCGCCGCAGCATCACACACGAGGTCACGCATCTCGATCTGCATGAAGATCACGGGCACCCAGAACAACCCGGCGATCGCATACAGCCCGAGCGAAGTCATCAGCCAGCGTTCACTGAATGCGGTCGACGACAGCATCATCAACACACCGCCGCTGACCGGCTGCAGCAGCACCGCCGTCAGCGTGAACAGCATGTCGGCGATCACGACCGTCGTCGCCGTGCGCGCGATGAAAGCCGCATCGCTGGTGCGATGCGCCATCAGCATGAAGAAAGCGATACCCGTGCCGGTGCCGAGGATCACGATGGCGCCCAGCACGTGGAGATATTTGACAAAAAAATACAGCGTCATCGTTTTTTCGCCGGGGTGAGTGACCGCGGCTTCAGCGCGCGATCGAGTTCAGGCCCGGCCAGTTTTACACCAGCTTCGGTTTCCGGCAGCCAGTGCCCCTCGCTGCCGTAGGCCGGCAGAGCGCGAAAATCGACCTGACCGCCGGCGTTGCGAAACGCATCGGCCAGTTGCCGCGACAGCGCGGGCGAAAAGTAGCTGTCATTGGCCGCCACCAGCCACGTCACCTTGACCCGCGCGGCCTTGCCGAATTCGCTCGCGGCCGACATCAGCGTGTGCGGCGCACAGACCTGATTCGGAAAATCATTGGCATGGCCGCCGCGGCCCGGCGCAAAGGCGATGATGGCCGCGACGGCCTTGGGATCCTCGCTGGCCAGCGCCAGCGCGCCCCAGGCGCCAGCCGAATGTCCGACCACCACCATGCCGTCCGGCCGGACGAAGGATTGCTTGCGCAGCAGACCCGTTGCCGCCGCAATCTCGCTGGCGGTGGCGCGACCGGCTTTGGCATAGTCCGCCTCGTCGCAGCCGCCCTGGTCCTCGAGGTATTTTCCGCCTGTCGCGCCGTGGCCCAGCCGCTCCGGAACCAGCACGGCAAAGCCGCGTCCCACCAGCCACGCCGCCAGCGCGCGGTATTCCGGCTGCGGCATTTGCGCGCGTCGCAGCACGTTCTGGGTGGTGGCGTGCGCGATCACGGCAAGCGGAAACGGGCCTTCGCCGGGCGGGCGAAACAGCACGGCACGCGCCGGCGTGCCCGGGTCGGGCGACGGCACCAGCCATTGCTGCAGGCGATTAGGCTCGCCTTCGCCGCCTTGCGGACCGAAATCCGGCTGCGCCGATCCGCTGGTCGCACCGAGCACGGCGAGGACCACGGCAGCAAAAAACACTCTGACCGGATGCATGGATAGACCTGACGCAGCCAAGGAAGGAGACGCGGACGAGCCAACAGAATACCGGCGGCGAATCAAATCCAGCGCATTTTTCCGTGAACGTGATTTCGCGGCGGCCTTCCCTGAAGCAATTCCAGGAGGGTTTTCCCCTGCCTTACGGCAGCGAAATGCCGGGTAAAGCAGCTCTTTGTCCTCTTTCGGTACAGAAGGGTTAAAGACTGATGCAGAAAATCCACAGGTTAACCGATAATTAACGATGGACCTTGAAGCCGGGCCGCTGACTTGCTTTGATCAGGTCATGAGCACAACCCTGATCGAGGTTCGACCGGCCAAAGCTGCGGATGCAACCGCGGTGGCGTCGACCCATGACGAAGCCTGGCGCTCGGCGTATCAGGGCATCATCCCCGGCGCCGAACTTGAGAAGCTGATTAACCGTCGCGGCCCGCAGTGGTGGGACAGCGCGATCCGCAAGGGCAGCCGCGTCAGCGTGCTGGTGTTCGGCGACAAGGTGGCCGGCTACGCCAACTACGGCCGCAACCGTGCCCGCAGCCTGCATTTCGAAGGCGAGATTTACGAGCTCTACCTGCGTCCGGAATTCCAGGGCCTCGGCTTCGGCCGCCGCCTGTTCACCGCCGCCCGCCGCGACCTGGTGCAGAGCGGGCTGAAGAGTATGGTGATCTGGGCGCTCTCCGACAACGATCCGGCGACGGAATTCTACCGCGCCCTCGGCGGCCGCATGGTCGCGCGCTCTTCGGAGAAGTTCGGGCCGAAGTCGCTCGACAAGGTCGCTTTCGCCTGGACCAACTGAGTTAACGCGCTTTTATTGAGCATGGCCTTTTCGGAAAACCGGTACCCACTTTTCCGGACCATGCTCCAATTGAGCCTTTTCCGTTCTCCGCTGCAGGGCTAAACCGGCCTTAACGCGCGCCGGATTCGAGGCGTGTATTTCAACGCCAAGCGGAGACTTCCATGCGTATTGATGCCATTTCGATCGGGAAAAATCCGCCGCACGACGTCAACGTCATCATCGAAGTTCCCGTTGGCGGCGAGCCGATCAAATACGAGATGGACAAGGACGCCGGCACGCTGGTGGTCGACCGTTTCCTCTATACGGCGATGCGCTATCCCGGCAATTACGGCTTCATCCCGCACACGCTGTCCGGCGACGGCGACCCCTGCGACGTGCTTGTCGCCAACACCCGCGCCATCGTGCCGGGCGCGGTCCTTAGCGTGCGGCCGGTCGGCGTGTTGCTGATGGAAGACGAGGCCGGCGGCGACGAGAAGATCATCGCGGTGCCGTCATCGAAGCTGACCCAGCGCTACGACAAGGTGAAGAACTACAGCGACCTTCCCGAGATCACGCTGCAGCAGATCCAGCACTTCTTCGAGCACTACAAGGATCTCGAACCCGGCAAATGGGTGAAAGTGCTGCGCTGGGGCGATGCAGCGGATGCGCACAGACTGATCCTGGAGGGCATCGCGCGCGCCAAGGGGAAATAGGCCTCGTATTCGTCATTGTGAGGCGCGAAGCGACGAGGCAATCCATCGCGCCGCACGAAGGAAAGGGTGGATTGCTTCGCGGAGCCTGTCATCGGGCGGGCATTCGCCGACCCGTTGGCTCGCAATGACGAGAGGAGAACGATCACACCATGCGCCGGGCGCTCCGAATCATCCGCAACATCCTGCTGCTCGTCATCCTTGCGGTCGTGATCGTCGCCGGCGTGCTGGCGTTCAATGTCGTCACCCACGGCTCGCGCCAGCTTCAGGTGGCGGCCGTGCCCCGCGCGCCGGTCGACGCACAGGCGGCCGCGTCGCGGCTCAGCGAGGCGATTCGCTTCCGCACCGTTTCCAGTTACGAAAAACCCGAGCAGCACGCCGAGGCGCTGCGCGGCATGCAGGCGCATATCGAAAAGAATTTCCCGGCGTTTCATGCCGCAGCCAGGCGCGAGCTCGTCGCCAAGTACAGCCTGCTCTACACGTGGGAAGGCCCCGACTCCAAGGCGCCGCCGATCGCACTGCTGGCGCATCAGGACGTGGTACCGGTCGCACCGGGTACCGAAAAGGACTGGCAACAGCCACCCTATGACGGCGTCATCGCCGACGGCTACATCTGGGGCCGCGGCTCCTGGGACGACAAGGGTAACCTGTATTCCATGCTGGAAGCCGCCGAGGCGATGGCCAAGGCCGGCTTCCGCCCCAAGCGAACCATCTATTTTGCCTTCGGCCATGACGAGGAAACCGCCGGCACCTCAGGCGCCAAGTCGATCGCCGCGCTGCTGGCCTCGCGCGGCGTCCGCCTCGATTTCGTGATCGACGAAGGCCTGCTGATCACCGAAGGCATCATGAAGGGCCTCGACAAACCTGCCGCGCTGATCGGCGTCGCCGAAAAGGGCTACGCCACGGTGGTGCTGAACGCGCGTGCGACGCCCGGCCATTCGTCGATGCCGCCACGCGACACCGCGATCGGCATGATGAGCGCGGCGCTGGCGCGGCTGGAAGATCACCGCCCACCGATGCAGATCCGCAGCACGGTGGCGGAAATGTTCGACACCCTGGCGCCGGAGATGGCCGGCTTCAACCGCGTGGTGCTGTCGAATCTCTGGCTGTTCAAACCGCTGTTGCTGCGCGAATTCGAAAAGAGCGGGCCGACCGAGGCGATGGTGCGCACCACGACGGCGCTGACGATCTTCAATGCCGGCGACAAGGACAACGTGCTGCCGGGCAATGCCGAGGCCACCGTCAATTTTCGCCTGATCCCCGGCGACACCCAGTCCAGCGTAGTCGATCATGTCAGGACCACGATCAACAACGACCGCATTGCCCTTACGCCGTTCCCGGGCAATACCAACCCGCCGCCGGTGACGGCAACCACCAGCCCGTCATACCAGATGCTGAATCGGACGATCCGCGAAATCTTCCCGGACGTGGTCGTGGCACCCGGCCTGATGGTCGCCGCCACCGACTCGCGGCACTATGTCGGGGTAACCGACAGGATTTTCCGCTTCTCGCCCGTGCGCGCCAATTCCGACGACCTGAAGCGTTTCCACGGCACCAACGAACGCCTCAGCGTCGAGGGCTATGCCGATATGATCCGGTTTTATAGGCGGCTGATCGAGAATTGCGCGGGGTGACGACGTAGTCGTCATTCCGGGATGGTCCGAAGGACCAGGCCTCAGGGGTGCAATTGCACCCTGGGGAATCTCGAGATTCTCAGGTGCGCAATTGCGCACCGTAGTTCGATGCTTCGCATCGCCCCGGAATGACAGCAACCTCAAACCCCCGGCGCGGGCAGCCTGTGAATCGCGCAGGCCGCGCGCAGCGTATTGACCAAGAGGCACGCCACCGTCATCTGACCGACGCCGCCGGGCACCGGCGTGATTGCGCCGGCGACTTCAGCGACTTCCTTGAACGCGACGTCGCCGAACAGCTTGGTCTTGCCTTCAGGTGTCGGCAACCGGTTGATGCCGACATCGATCACGGTGGCGCCCGGCTTGATCCAGTCCGCGCGCACCATCTCGGGCTTGCCGACAGCGGCATAGACCAGATCGGCGCGGGCGCAGAGTTGCCGCAGATCGCGCGAGCGCGAATGCGCGATCGTCACCGTCGCGTTTTCGTTGAGCAGCAATTGCACCAGCGGACGGCCGACCAGATTGGAGCGGCCGATCACGATGGCATTCATGCCCTCCAGCGAGGCATGCACGCTCTTGGTCAGGATGATGCAGCCGAGTGGCGTGCACGGCGACAGCGCTGTAAATCCGCCGGCGAGGCGTCCGGCGTTGTTCGGATGCAATCCATCGACATCCTTGGCGGGATCGATGGCGTTGATGACGGTTTCGGTGTGGATCGATTTCGGCAGCGGCAGCTGCACGAGAATGCCGTGCACATTCGGGTCGCGGTTAAGCTGTGCGATCACCGCCAGCAGATCGGCCTGGGCAACGTCATCGGGCAATCTGTGCTCGAACGACGCCATGCCGGCGGCCTGGGTCTGCGTGTGCTTGCTGCGGACATAGACCTCGCTGGCGGGATCATGGCCGACCAGCACCACCGCCAGTCCCGGCGTCAGCTGATGCTCGCGCTTGACCCGGGTCACCTCCTCGGCGACACGGGCGCGAAGCTCCGACGCAATGACCTTTCCGTCGATGATACGTGCCGTCATCTCAATCCTTCGTCTTTTGTGGTTTGGCGGCCGTTATCTTCCGCAAGGTCTCGCCGAGAATCCTGGGGTCGCCGTCGACGGCGACCTGTTTCAGCCGCGAGGTCGCGCCGGACAAAATCCGGACCCTCGCCTTCGGCACGCCGAGCGCCTTCGCCAGCAACTCCATCACCGCACGGTTGGCCTCGCCGCCCTCGGCGATGACGCGAACCCGGACCTTGACCACGCTGCGCCCGTTGGCGAGCGTCTCAACGCCGTCGATGTCGTCGCGGCCGCCGCGCGGGGTCACCCGTAGCGCAATGCTGATGCCCTCGGTGGAATAGCGCCAGGGATCCATTACCGGTCCATCGGCGCGGTCCATCAGTGCCTTGGATCAAATCACGTTGGGATAGATGTAGTAGGCGATCACCCGCTGGATAAACATGATGATCAAAATCAGGACGATCGGTGAGAGGTCGAGCCCGCCCATGCTGGGCAGAATTCGGCGAATCGGCGCCAGCACCGGCTCGGTGATCCGGTAGAGGAACTCGGCCACCGCGGAGACGAACTGGTTGCGCGTATTGACGACGTTGAAGGCGATCAGCCAGGAAAGGATGGCCGAGGCGATCAAAAGCCAGACATAGAGGTCGAGGACGATGATGACGATGTCGAGGACGGCGCGCATGTGATGGGGGCTCGCAGGTGGGACACACTGCTAGATATCGGTTTGCCCCCCCGCAAACAAGGGAAGTTCCCGGCAAAATGACACCGAAATCGGGCACTTTCAGCGTTCTTGACTTGACCTTGGGCCAGACTGTAAATGGCGCCGATTGTCGCCGCTTCCGGTAACCCCCGAGGCGGCCGCAACGGGGCCATAGCTCAGCTGGGAGAGCGCGTCGTTCGCAATGACGAGGTCGGCGGTTCGATCCCGCCTGGCTCCACCAGCCTTCGCTTGCTTCGCAAGCTACGGCTAGGCAAGCCACGCCCGGCTCTATCGCAGCGAAGCAAGCGAAGGCTGCCACGCCATAGCCCGAAGGGCGACGGCGGGCCGTTACAGACCCTCCCCCTACTTCCCCGTAAACCGCGGCGGCCTCTTCTCCATAAAGCTCGCCACCCCCTCCTTGAAATCACTCCCCTTCAGCGCGACCTGCATCTCCCGGTTGGCGTCGATGGTGGCTTCCGCCAGTGTCTGGAACGGGACGTCGTAAAGCTGGCGCTTGATCACCGAGATCGCGCTGGGCGAGACGAAGTCGGCGAGATCGCGCGCGTAAGCATAGGTCTGCTCGCGCAGTTGATCCGGCGGATAGATCCGGTTGACCAGCCCGATCCGCAGCGCTTCCTCGCTGCTGACCCGGCGCGCGGACATCAGGAGATCGAGCGCGTTGGCGTGGCCGACCAGAAGCGGCAGCATCCAGCTGATGCCGTGTTCAGCGATCAAGCCGCGGCGCGAGAACGCCGTGGTGAAGACGGTGTTGTCCGCCGCAAAACGCAGGTCGCAATAGAGCGCGTGGACCAGGCCGATACCGGCGGTGGCGCCGTTCAGCATTCCGATCACGGGCTTCGGAATCGCGGGATAATATGCGTAGCGCGTCTGCCAGTCGGCGCGACGGTTCATGTCGAATGACGGCGTGCTTTCGCCGCGCCGGATTTCGTTGGGATCGATCGCCTTCAGCCCCTCCATGTCGGCGCCGGCGCAGAACGCGCGCCCCGCGCCGGTCAGCACGATGACGCGGACATTGTCGTCGGCAGCGGCGGTTTCCATCGCGTGGCGCACGTCGCGCTCCATGATCGCGGTCCACGCATTCATGCGGTCGGGCCGGTTGAGCGTGACGGTCGCGATCTTGTCGCTGACCTCGTAGAGAATATGTTGATAGTTCACTTGGCTCTCCCTGTTATTCCTGTCATTGACGTTTTGCGCGCGAGCCTTTCGGCCGCGCCAGATAATCGATCGTTTCCGGTCTTTCCCTGAGCCATCCGGTCCAGCGCTGGAATACTTTTTCCATTCGTACCGGCTCGACGCCGAGCTGCGCCATCGCGACGCCGCCGTTGACGGACTCGTGGTATTCAGCGATCAGGCCGTCGCGCACGACGAAGCGGCTCATGCCGTCGATCACCACGCGCTTATCCTTGAATTGCGGGATGGTCGAGGTGAAGCTCGACAGCGACCACGCATAGCCCTGTGCGCCGTCAAAAACCGGATCGAACATTTCCCAGCGATAGTCGGTGGCGTCGCGATGAAACAGATTCTGCATCATGTGCGCGATGTCGGCGCGGCCTTTGTGCGGGCCGTAGATATAGTCGTAGTAGACGCCGTCCTCAGTGAAGTGGCGGGCGAAGCGCGCGCCGTCGCCGGTTTCCGCCGACCGTGTGAAATCGCCGAGCAGAGTTGCGAACTCGTCGCCGGTCATGTCGCCTCCCGTTCGCCTGTTTCGTAACAGCAGGCGTTGGCAGCGACACTATCACATTCACGGATTTTGAAAGCAGTTCGGGCGCGCGACGCAAATTCCGCGTGGCGGCTATTCCGCCGCTTCCGACACGATCGAGCGCGGCATGCGCGCGAGCCAGCCATGGATGAAATGCTTCAGCCATGCCCGCTCGGTGACGTCATGCACCGCGCGCTCTGCAAAGTGCAGATGACGCGGATTGGCGCCGGGCGAATCCATCCGCACGCAGCCTCGCGTGGTCCAGCGATGCATCATCGCGTAGGTCACATCAGGATGAAACTGGAATCCGAACGCATGGCCGTGCGCAAACGCCTGCACCGGAAAGTCATTGCCTTCGGCGAGCAGCTCGGCGCCATCAGGCAATTGAAACCCCTCGCCATGCCAGTGGTAGACCCGCTCCGGCCAGTTCGGACACAGCGCGTGGCCCGCCGCGGTCGGACGGATCGGATAGTAGCCGACCTCAACCCGGCCTTCGGGATGCGGCGCGACCTGCGCGCCCAATTGTTTGGCGAGCATCTGGGCGCCGAGGCAAATGCCCAGGAACGGCCGCTGCTCCCGCAGCGGAATTTCGATCCAGTCGATCTCGTCGCGGATGTAGTCGTCGGGGTCGTTGGCACTCATCGGGCCGCCGAAGATGACGGCGCCGGCGTGGCCATCCAGAGTTTCCGGCAAGGGATCGCCAAACCGCGGGCGCCTGATGTCGAGGGGATGACCGAGCGCGCGCAGCGCATTGCCGACCCGGCCGGGGGTCGATGTCTCCTGATGCAGGATAATCAGAACCGGAAGCAACGGCGCCGGGGCCGGCGCGAGCAGCGCCCTCCGCCCCGGAAAGGAGAGGATATTGTCGCCAATTTTGTTCGACCCGAACGACATCGACCTTGCCTGGGGCACCTCAAACCGAAACCATACCTAAGTGGTTGTTAATTTCGGGTGAGTTCACATTGACTTGCGAAAAGCTGGACTTGCAAAATATATAAGCAAATCGCGGGCCAGATGTGTCCCAGGTCACTTCCAGTTAAAGTCACTCTTCCGGTCAGTCACGCTCCAGGCGTGGACAGCCAATTTTCATCAGAAATGAAGGATATCTCAGCGCTGGCGCAGCTGCAGGCGGCCGACCGCGCCCAGGATAAATGACCGCGGGAACAGCCGAAGCAGGAACGGCACGATCTTGATGCCGAGGCCGGGCAGCACTGCCCGCTGGTTGGACATCAGCCCCCGATAGGCCTGACGGGCGACTTCGGCCGGCACGACGTTGAGGACGACCGAGTCAAACCCGGGCTTGAAGCCGGCACGCGCCTGGAATTCCGAGGGAACCGGACCGGGGCATACCACGGTGACGCGGACCCCGTGCGGCGCCAGCTCCGCGCGCAGCGCTTCTGTGAACGACAGCACATAAGCCTTGGAAGCGTAGTAAACCGCCATTCCCGGGCCGGGCAGAAAGCCCGCGATCGAACCGATGTTGAGGAGGCCGCCGCGGTTGCGGATCAATTGATCGGAAAACCGCAACGACAGGTCCGTGAGCGCACGGATGTTGACCGCGATGATATCAAGCTGGTCGGCGCGGTCGCGCTGGACCGCCCTGCCGAACACGCCAAAGCCCGCATTGTTGACGACGTACTCGACCTCTACGCCGGCTGCGGTCAAGGCCTCGGCAATCCTGTCGCCGGAATCAGGCTGTGTGAGGTCGCAGGAAATGACGATCGGCGCAGTACCGCCCGCAGCCGCGATTTCGCCCGCCAGCGCGTTCAGGCGATCGGTGCGCCGCGCCACCAGCGCCAACCGATGACCCTTGGATGCGAAGACACGCGCCAGCTCGGCGCCGATGCCCGCCGATGCTCCGGTAATCAGCGTCACACGATCGGTCACGATTAAAATCTCTTTAGTTCAATTTCAGGGACGCCTTGAACTAAAGGACGAGAGCATAGGCGTGTGGTGTGATGCAAGCCACCGGCAGGCATAACGGCATGCAAACTCGCCACGCTTACTGAGAAAATTCGGCATTTCCGGGCTTATCGCGCTCCGGCCGCGCACATTAAAATTTCGTTATGTTCAATTGTAGACACGCCGTCCCACGGCGTCTCAAATCGCGGTGTCCGCGGACTTCGAAGCGCCCATAGGCGTGGCAGATTGCCGCTCAGCGACACGGTGCTTGAGATCGATCCGGTCGCGTGAGGCAACGCCGAGCAAATCCGCGGCGCGCCAAACCACGTTGTCCTCGAATTCGCTGACCTGGCCATCGGCATAGACCAGCTCCCACATCATCTCGATGATGCGCAGCCGGCCCACTTCATCCACCGAACGCATGATGACGCTGGTGAAGTGATAGAGATCGACCGCCTCGCCCTCGACCTTGGTGGCCGACGCGATCAGGCGGTCCGCGGTGCCGGGATCGAGCTTGAAGCTGCTCTCGATCAGGCTGTGCAATTTGCCTTTCTCGACCGCGGTCGGCTCGCCGTCGAGCGAGACGACATGAACCAGCAGCGCGGTCGCGGCCAGGCGATAGCCGGTATCGTCGAACGCCCGCTCCTGGTCGGCGCTGGGAGTAACAATGTCGGCGATGAATTGGCGAAGTCCGTCGAGCATCAACATCTCTGTGTCATAAAGTTCGGTACCGGATATATGGCGCGGAAAGCCCGACCGTGCAATCGGCGCGGGTAAGGCCAGGTGCATTACGTTTCGGCAATCACACTTGCGTCATTCCGGGGCGATGCGCAGCATCGAACTACGTTGCTCAATTGCGCACCTGAGAATCTCGAAATTCCCCGATGCGCAATTGCGCATCTGAGGTCTGGTGATAACGCACCATCCCGGAATGACAGCCTCGCTTCAAGGTATCTCGTACACCACGATCTTGTCGGCGATGCCGCGCAGAGCCGCTTGCTTCTGGATCGGCTTGATCGCCTCTCTCTCCAGGATGGTGGCAACCGCGGGCGAATCGATCACCGGGCCGGTGATGTGGATCTCCTGCGAGGTCGACAGGCTCTGCACGCGCGCGGCGATATTGACGGTCTGGCCAAAATAATCCTGCCGCTCGTTCAGCATCACTGCGAGACACGGGCCTTCGTGAATTCCGATCTTCACGATAAGATCCTCGGTGCCGCGCTTGAGATTGAGCGCCGTCATCGCCGCGCGGATGCGAAGCGCCGCGGCCAGCGCATGTTCCGGCCTGATGAAGGTCGCCATCACGGCGTCGCCGATGGTTTTGACCACCGCGCCTTTTTCCGACGAGATGATTTCCAGCAGTGCGTGGAAATGGGCGCGCACCAGGTCGAAGGCGGCGAGGTCGCCGACCCGCTCGTAGAGCGCGGTGGATCCCTTCAGGTCGGTGAACAGGAAGGTCAGCGAGGTAATCTTCAACCGCTGATCGACATGAAGGTTGTCGGCCTTGTAGACATCGCGAAAGGTCTGGTTGGTCAGCATCCGCTTGGCCGTCAGAAACGGCTTGCGCTTGCCGATCAGATGATGGAGCCCGTCGGCCGCGATAAAGACCGAAGGCAACACCCGCACGTCGGTCTGGTTGTCGAGCGCCAGCCGCAACGGACCGGGACGCATGGTCGTGGTCCCCGTCGGGGCATGCACCTTGTTGTAGATCAGCGACAATTGCTGACGCTCTTTGGTCGGCTCGCCCTGAACGTCGATGAACTGCGCGGCGTGCGTCACCGGCTCGAACACGATGATGAATTGCGCCGGCAGTTGCAGCGACAAAACCGCCTTCTCGCCGGCCGGCAGCTCCAGCGCGTCCAGCGTCACCTCGTCGGTCAGCGCCGTAAAGGATTCCTTGTTGAAGTCGACGCCGGAACTCCAGAACACCTGTTTGAAGTATTCCCAGATCGGCAGCGTGTTGGGGTCGTGCGCGGCGATACGCCGGACCCGCGGGCTGACGGTGAAGGCAACCTCGACCTGCTCGTCGACCGAAGCTTCGTAACCCGCGGCACACAGTGCGCAATTGTAGTCGTCATGCCGCAATGATTTCAGCGTCGAATGCGCGTCGAGCACCCCGCCGCAGCCCGGACACAGCACGTTCCAGGTCAGGTCGAACAGGCCGAGCCGCGAGGCATGCAGGAAGCCGGAAATCACCCGCTCCTCGTCGAGGGCAGTCCGCTTGGCGAAATCCAGCACATTGACGCGGTTGAGTTCGTGGTCTTCGCCGTTGTCGATCAAACGCGCAATGGCGTCGGCGACGGCCGGGTCGGCGGTCTGCTTCAGGACGGAAAACTGGGCCTGCATATCGCTCATGCTACCAACTTAAATGGGATCCCGGCTGCATTCCAGCAATGCTCAGGAATGGTTTTGACGCGTTTCTACCGCGGCGCGATCACAAACATCGGTGAACGGTCCGGCTGGGTGGTGACCACGCCGACCGGCATCACCGGTTCCTTGTCGAGCAGGCTAATCCGGAACGCACCGATCATCTTCGCCAGCGCCAAGGTTGCTTCCACCAGGGCGAAATGCGCGCCGATGCAGACGCGCGCACCGACGCCGAACGGCAGGTAGGCAAAACGATCGGGCGGCGTACCTGTGATGAAGCGGGACGGAACGAACGCATTCGGGTCACGCCAGAGCTTTTCGTGCCTGTGCAACAGCCATGGCGCGATCAGAATGACGTCGTTCTTTTTGACCGGCATGCCGGCAATCGTATCCGGTCCCGCCGCCGCACGCGCGATCAGGAACGCCGGCGGATAAAGCCGCATGGTCTCGTCAACCACCGCGCGGGTGAATTTCAGCCGATCGAGATCGAGCACACCGTTGACGGTGGCGCCCTGCACTTCGGCCGCAACCTGATCCTGGGTGGCGGGATCGAGCGCCAGCAGATAGAGCGACCAGAACAACGCGGTGCCGGTGGTTTCATGGCCGGCCAGAATCATGGTCGCGACCTGATCGCCGAGCTGCTCGTCGGTAAAGGCTTCGCCGGTCTCCGGATCGCGCGCCGCGCCCATCAGGTCGAAGAGATCATTGGGCGGCGCGCCTTCGTTCTTGCCGGCGGCGCGGCGCTCGGCCATCAACATGCCGACAAAGGCGGTCCAGCGCTTGCGGAAGCGGGCACGCGAAAAATCCTGCGGGCTCGGCCAGTTCAGCGGCAGCAGCAGATCGAGAAAATGCGGGCGCGCCAGCCGATTGCCATACTCCATCACGAAATCGCGCAAGGCGGCGCCATGGCGGTCCATGCCGAACGAAAACATGGTGCGGCCGGCGATCTCGAGCGTCATCCGCTGCATCGCCTCGCGCAGATTCACCGGCGCGTTGCTGGCGGCCTTGAGCGTGGCGATCGTGTCGTCGGTTGCCGCCAGCATGTGCGGAATAAGCGTGGTCACCGCGCGCGGCGTGAACGCCGGCGCCAGCGTTCGTCGCTGATGTTTCCAGGCACGGCCCTCGGCAATGAGCAGACCTTCGCCGAGGATCGGACGCAGCACCCTGAGGCCGGCCGGCGTGCGCGTATAGTTCTCGTAATTGTCGACCAGCACGTGCCGGATCGCATCCGGCGCGTTGAGGATGAAGCTGCTGCGGCCAAAAAAGCGGCCGCGAATAATGTCCTCTTCATAGGCGCGCTGGCCCCAGGTGCCGATCACGCTTTCGCGCATCGCCATCATCCGCCCCAGCGCGGTCATGTTTACGGACGCCCGCGGCGGGCTCGGCGGGACCAAAGGCTTTGGTGCGGCCGGCATATCGTAGGCTTCGGCAATGCTCATGTGTCCCTCGCTCGAACCCCAGCAAATCCCGTGAACCCGGCGCCATGAAGGCGCAGGAAGCCTGGGACAGCTCACAACAGAGCTAATAGGTCAGTTCGGCAACCGCAATTCGGTTTTCCGACGCCGGCCAGGCCCGCGCCACGATCCGCTCCTGGTTGAACAGCGCCACCACGGGGGGACCGGCCTCTGCCGCCGGAATCCGCACCGTCGTGACCGAGTCGGTCGGCACGCCCGGCTTGACGTCCACCGGCTCCTTGCCGTCGATCAGGACCACGTCACGCGGCAGGCCGAAATAGCCCCGCGGCCGCGACATCAAAACCACGGCACCGGCGCCAGCGTCGGCCGGTCCAAGCGCCCGCGCGGCGCGCAGATGCACGATGTCCGAGGAGCGCGGAAACGGCGAGCGGTAGAAATGCGTCGTGGTCGAACCGGGAGACGTCAACACGATCTCCAGATACCATGTCGGCTCGACCTTCGCCGGACCCCAGCGGCCGTCCGTGCCGGTCTGCGACGAGTGAATCGGTCCGCCGATGCGCTCGCCGGTATCGGCGGCGACGTGATAGACGTCGACCGACGCGCCCGACACCGGGCGATTGGTTTGAACGCCGCCGGGCGTGCCCGTGACAAGGCCGCTCAAACTGACTTCGGTTTCCGGCGTGATCTCGATCCGGGACGGTTCGCGGCCGGCAATGAATTTGTAGATCTCGCGAAACGCGCGCGGATGATAGGCGGTCTCGCGGTGATCGATGGCGCCGAGCACGAGATTGGTGGCGCCCTTCAGCGCCGGGCCTTCTGCCGTTATTCCGGTCGGCTTACCCGGTTTGCCGGCGAAGCGGCCGTCGGCTTGCGCGAATTTATCGAGGCCGTCGCTGCGCAGCGTGAGGAACGCGGTGCCCGGCGTCACTTCGGTTTCGCCCTCGTTCAAGCCGCGCAGGAACGGACCACGGCCGTTGAACTCGCCGCCAAGGCCCTCCTCCCAGTCATAGACGCCATGGTTGGGAACGCCGCACAGCACAGCATGACTGACATCGGCGCCGCCGCCGTTCTTGATCGTGTTGCGGATCGGATTGCCGCCGCGCGAATTGCCGACCAGCGCGATCCGCGCGGCACCGGTGCGGCGCTTCAATTCCTTGATGGCGTCGGCGAGCTCGCGGCGCTGATCCTCGGTCGAGGAACGATTGGCTTGCTCGACCTTGTCGTCGGTGCGCGCCAGCGGATCGGTGAAATTGATCGCGAACATCCGGTCGCGCGGCACGCCGTTGGATTCCATCCGCCAGATCGTGGTGATCCAGAGCGCGGCGTGATCGCCATTGCCGTGTACGAACAGGATCGGCGGTATTTCTACGGGGATTGCCGCGGCCGGCGCCGTTTGCGCCGACGCGGAGCGTCCGAATGGACCGGCCAGCAAGGGCAGTACCCCGGCACCCCAGAGAATGGACCGACGCGATAGGCTCATTTGTAACCTCCCATTATTTTTCAGTGCTTTAGCTGTGCTGTAGGATGGCCGACAAGGCCGTAACGACTGGACAGGGCGGGGTTTTCGCAGGCATCTCTTGGGATTGCAGGAATCACGGACCAGCCATAGCAGGCGAAGCGGAACCAGATATGACTGAACCCCCGAAACGCGCTCGTTCTGCCGACAGTATCACGGCCCCGCTGCGCCACTCGGTTTTCCGGCGGATCTGGCTCGCCAGCCTCGTTTCCAACCTCGGCATCCTGATCCAGGGCGTCGGCGCCGCCTGGGCGATGACGCAGATGACGTCCTCGGCCGACAAGGTCGCACTGGTGCAGACCGCTCTGATGCTGCCGATCATGCTGATCGCGATGCCGGCCGGCGCCATCGCCGACATGCACGACCGCCGCATTGTGGCGCTGGTATCGCTCGCCATCGCGCTATCAGGCGCGACCACGCTGACCGTGCTGTCGTGGCTCAACCTCGTCACGCCGAATATCCTGCTGACGCTGTGCTTCGTCGTCGGCAGCGGCATGGCGCTGTTCGGGCCGGCCTGGCAGGCCTCGGTCAGCGAGCAGGTGCCGGCGGAAACGCTGCCGTCGGCGGTCGCGCTCAATGGCATCAGCTATAACATCGCGCGAAGTTTTGGCCCGGCGATCGGCGGCATCGTGGTCGCCAGCGCCGGTGCCGTCGCCGCGTTTGCGTTGAACACGGTATTGTATCTGCCGCTGATGATCGTGCTGTTCCTGTGGAAGCGCAACAGCGAACCGTCGCGCCTGCCGCGCGAACGGCTCACCCGCGCCATGGTCTCGGGCGCGCGCTACATCACCAATTCGCCGTCGATCCGTATCGTGCTGATACGGACTCTGGTCACGGGCCTGATCGGCGGTTCGCTTTCGGCTCTGATGCCGCTGATCGCCCGCGACCTGCTGCATGGCGGCGCGCAGACCTACGGCATCATGCTCGGCGCCTTCGGCATGGGTGCGGTGATCGGCGCGCTCAATATCACCGAGGTTCGCCGGCGCATGAGCGGCGAGGCCGCGATTCGTGCCTGCGCGATTTCGATGGCGGGCGCGATCGCGGCGGTTGCCATCAGCACCGAGCCGGTGCTGACCGCGGCGGCCCTGGTGCTTGCCGGCGGCGTATGGATGCTGGCGGTCGCATTGTTCAACATCGGCGTCCAGCTTTCGGCGCCGCGCTGGGTCGCGGGCCGTTCGCTGGCGGCATTCCAGGCTTCGATCGCCGGCGGCATCGCGGTCGGAAGCTGGGGCTGGGGACATCTGACTGACGCCTACGGCGTCGAAACCGCGCTACTGGTTTCCGCCGGCCTGATGCTGCTGTCGCCGCTGCTCGGCCTGTGGCTGCGGATGCCGCCGGTCGGGGCGCGCAACGAGGCAGCCACCGAAGTGCTGGCCGACCCCGAGGTGCAACTGTCGCTGACGGGCCGCAGCGGGCCGCTGGTGGTGGAGATCGAGTATCGTGTTGCGCAGGACAATGCCCGGCTGTTCCACAATGTGATGCAGGAGGTGCAGCTCAGCCGCCAGCGCAACGGTGCCTATGGCTGGTCGATCGCGCGCGACATCGCCGATCCCGAATTGTGGACCGAACGCTATCATTGTCCGACCTGGCTGGATTATCTGCGCCAGCGCAATCGCTCGACCCAGTCCGAACGGGCGCTGCATCAGCGCGCGATCGATTTCCATCTCGGTGTGGAACCGATACGGGTCCGCCGCATGCTGGAGCGGCCATTCGGCTCGGTGCGCTGGAAGGAAGATACCCCCGACCGCGCCGCGAACGAGGTGTTGCCGGTGGTCGCGACGGCGGCGGGCAGCAGTACGTAGGACGATGCGATGGGGGTCCGGAGACAAAATCGCGAAAACAACCCCATGCACAGTAGAACGGGACGCACGTCTAGGTACTTGGATACCGTCATTCCGATGAGCACGCGAAGCGTGAACCTCAGATGCGCAATTGCGCATCGGGGAATGACGGGAGGTCATTGCCCGTGGCTCGCCAGCATCGCCTGGCAGGCCTTGCTGATGCGGGCGCGGTTCGTCTTCAGGCACGCCAGCACGATCTGGTCGCCCTCTTGCATCTGCGCCCGGCAAAACCGCGAGACATCGCGGGCGCAGGCGTCATGGCCCTGCTGCGCTTGAGCCGCCGACGCCATCAGAATCAACGGAATAACGAAAAGAATTCTGGTCATCTTGCTATGCCTTCACACCAATAACGCGAACCGGCGTCCACTTCGCTTGAAAACGCTATAGAGCGCCCAAATCCGGCCCGCAATGCATTTGTGGGAGCCGAAACCGCGCCAGCGGGCGGCTCATGAAGGCTTCGAGACAGCGAAAAACGCCTGCGTCTGATCGACGCAAGCGTTTTCGGAAATCGACGGCCAACCGATTACTGCTCGGCCATCTTGCCGGACTTCTGCGCGGCGAGATCGCGGTCCAGCACGGTGCGGCAACCGGTGGAGAGGCTGGCGCGCTTGCTGATCATGCAGGAGGTGATCTTCGGGATGTTCGGGATCTCGGAACTGCACAGGCGGAACGCGTCGCTGGTGCACATCGACTGGGCTTCAGCGCTGAAAGCAAAACTCGCGGTCGACGAAACCGCCGAGAAAGAGGCCGCGAAGACCAGCGCGATACTGATCTGACGAGCAGTGTTGGTGAAAGTGGCGGTCATGTTCGGCTCCTGTTGGCACCGCGGTGCCCGTTGTTTGATGAGCTGACCATGCGCCGATTAGATTGCCCTTACCGTGACTAACATCACACAAGGCAATGCCCGAATTTAAGCCGCTCTTTTTACTGCCCGAACAGGATCGTGTTGGGGAGGCGTTAAGACCTTGTTCGCATTAATGGCATGTCGCGTGTGTGCCCCGATTCTTGTTTGAGCATGATCTTTTCGGAAAACCGGTGACCACTTTTCCGGATCATGCTCTCGTATGTGGAAAGAGTAGCGATGCGTAATGCGTTCGGACTGATGCTGGCCAGTGTTGTTGCGGCGGTTGCGATCGCCGGAGTTTGGTTCTGGACCTCCTCGCCGCGCGCCGACGCGGCCCCCCAAACCGTCGCCGCCCGAAAGGCCGAGCCGTTGCCCGCGGCCAAAGCCGCCAGGGACGATGTCGAAGTCACGGCCGCGTTGTCGAAGCCGGCGCCCGCGCCCGTCCCTGTTCCGCAGCCCGCGAAATCCACCTGCGCCAATCCCGATGCGCTCGGCGTCAGCCGCACCGTCGTGATCGACACCACGGGCGGACCGGGTTTCGGCTTCCTGCAGTACAAGCAGTTCGACTTCCTCGCCGACAAGGAGATCGTGCTGACCTTCGACGACGGTCCGTGGCCGACCACGCCTGCGGTGCTGAAGGCGCTGGCCGACGAATGCACCAAGGCGGTGTTCTTCCCGATCGGCCTGCACACGACCTACCATCCGGATATTCTGAAGCAGGTCGCCGCGGCCGGCCACACCATCGGCTCGCACACCTGGTCGCACGCCGATCTCCACAGCAAGAAGATGAGCGAACAGCAGGGCAAGGACGAGATCGAGAAAGGGTTCAGCGCCGTGAAGATGGCGATCGGCGCCAACCCTTCGCCGTTCTTCCGCTTCCCCGGTCTGGCCCACACCCAACCGACGCTGGCCTATCTCGGCAGCCGCAACATCGCGATGTTTTCCGTCGACATCGACTCGCTCGACTTCAAGTCGTCTTCGTCCGACCAGGTGATCCAGACCGTCATGACCAAGCTCGACAAACAGGGCAAGGGCATCATCCTGATGCACGATTTGCAGAAGCACACCGCGCAGGCCCTGCCGACGATCCTGCGCCGCCTGAAGGCCGGTGGCTACAAGGTCGTCGAGATGAAGGCCAAGGAGAAGCTGGAAACCTTGCCGGAATACGACGCGCTGCTGGTCAAGGACCTCAAGGTGCCGGCGGTGAGCGCGCGTCCGCTCAGCAGCGTGGTGCAGACGGTTTCGCAGTAAAAGCGCGGCGCGGATAAAGTCTCGTATTGAGTACACCACCGTCATGGCCGGGCTTGACCCGGCCATCCACGTCTTACTTCTCCATCACGCATCAAAAACGTGGATGCCCGGGACATCTAGTGCGAAGACGTGCTTCGCACTTCTGCCCGGGCATGACGAAGAGTATGTTGCTAGCTGCGCAGCCTTACCAGTAGACGCCGTGGCGATGCAGTTCGCCGATGATGCGGCCTTCGGTCCAGTAGCGCTTGTGGCGCGGCTTCTCAGCCCTCGCCGTCTTCACAGGCTTTGCCGACTCGGTGGTGGTCTGCTCGACCTTCGGCGCCGCTGCCTTTGGCGCTTCAGCTTTGGGCGTCTCAACCTTGGTTTCGACCGCCGCCGGGCGTTCGACATATTTCGGCGCATCGGCTTTTGGCGCGTCCACCGCCTGCGGAGCTTCAGCGGTTTTCGGTGTATCGGCGGCCTTGGCGACAGGAGCCGGCGCTGCCAGCACATCGCTCCCGGACAGTGACAAGCTCCGCTCGCCAGCCTGCGCGGCAGCGGATGCCAGAACGAACCCTGCGATCAGAATGAATTTGCGCATGTGAGTATCTCCCCTTGCGTTCGAGGGGGAAACTACGCCGAGACGGCGGAAGGTTATGTGAGGCAGATCACGCGAACACCGACGATGCGCGCTGTCGACAAAAATCTGTACGCGCATTTGAGAGTAGTTGTCCTATGAACGCTAATCGTCTTTCTCGTGAGGGATATATTTTCCCGTTGGCTGCCTATGTCGCCGGAGTGGGAGACTGACTCGGGGGGCTGACGCTGGCGCTGCTGCAACTGCAGGCGGAGCAAGAGGCGGGGGCAAACTAAACTTTACGAACGAGCGTTTTGGGTAGCTGCGAATGAGTTCCGTGCGGAGCGCTGAACTAGCTTCCATGCTGGAAGCGGTGTTCTGCGTCACATTATCGATTAGACCGGTTCCTAGTTGCTACAGTTGCTGAAATAGGACGGGTCGAATTATTCTTTCGACTTCTGAGATAGCGATTGCTTCGCCGTGCTTGACGCCGGCCTCTTCTAGCTTTGCCCACGCCTTTGCCAGCAAATTATTGCGTTCTTCAATCGCGCCATAATCTTTCATGGACTTCAGCACCAAATCGAAAAGCCGCTGCGCTTCCGCAAAAGCCTCGTCATCACCCCACCTATTGTCTGCAAAAATTGCCTTCACAATGAGGTTGGAGTCCAACTCCTCTGCCGTGCTGGTCCGACAACAAAGAACCATGGACTTCCCAGCGGGTCATCCTCGACGTGCTGCGCCTGATCGCGATCCTTGGCCGCCGCTTGCCAACCGAGTTCTCATGGTGCGGTCGCAGCGCCATCATTCAAGGCTTAGCGCGCGATCTCCGACAGCGCCGCTGCTGGATCGGCCCACGATGAAGATGCGGGGGCCGCGGATCGCGCAGCACGGATTTCCAACATTCCCGCCTGAGAGGTCGTCGGTCGGCTCGTATGCCAGCGCCGATAGCGGTCTGCCCGCCCCCCGGGGCCGTTGCACTGGTAGTAACCCCCTATTGTTTACGCTTTATGGTTGAGTCAATGTGTGAGCATAGGCTGGGGGAGAATCACCTTGATCAACATCGCAGATGCCGACGCGAACTTACTTTTCACCGCCGTAAAGGAAGGGCGCGCTGTTGTCTTCCTAGGCGCGGGAGCTTCGGCAACCAGCCAGAACAGCGCTCGAAAACCTGTTGCAATGGCCTCTTCACTCGCCGAGAAAGTGGCAACACGGGCGGGCCTCGCATACACCGGCGAAACATTGGGCGAGGTATTGGGAGCGGCAATCGGTCCACGCCTCAGTAAAGAACAATTTTATAGTATGCTGGAGGTTGAGTACACTCGCGTCACGCCGTCACCCGAGCTTTCACAGCTTTTTGAATTCACTTGGCACCGAGTTTATACTTGGAACGTCGATGACAGCATCGAGCACATTAAGAGTCTGTCCGGAGAGATCATGCTGGATTACATAGCTTTCTGAGCATGAGTCTGATTGAAGCGAGGCGCAGAAATGCGAGCGCCTTTCGATTGAGATTCTCCCAGTCTTTGGCGAGACGCCTGCACCGCCCGAGCCA
>JBBRSX010000114.1:0-21273 GCA_038244925.1 Hyphomicrobiales bacterium
GCCCGCGGCATTCCCGTCACCAACATCCCCGACACCTTCATCGAGGAAGTCGCCGATCACGCCATGATGCTGCTGCTGGCGGGCTTCCGGCGGCTGGTCGAGCAGGACAAGATGGTGCGTTCAGGCCGATGGGCCGAGGGGCGCCCGGCGCTCTTGAAGATTCCGCGGCTGATGGGCCAGACGCTCGGCTTCATCTCGTTCGGCCGGGTGGCGCGCGCGGTGGCCAAGCGCGCCGCGCCGTTCGGCCTGCGGATGATAGCCTACGACCCCTTCATCCAGGAGACTTTGATTTCCGACCACGGCGTGATCCCCTCGACCCTGTCGGAGGTGCTGTCGCAGTCTGATTTCCTGTCGATGCATGCACCGGCGCGGCCGGAAGTTCACCACATGCTCGGCGAGAAGCATTTCAAGCAGATGAAAAAGAGCGCGGTCTTCATCAACACCGGCCGTGGCGCCACGGTGGACGAGGAAGCGCTGATCAAGGCGCTGCAGGAAGGCTGGATCTCGCATGCCGCGCTCGACGTACTGGAAAAGGAACCGCCGTCGCACAACAACCCGATGCTGGGCATGGAAAACGTCACTTTGACCGCCCATGTCGCCTCGGCCTCGGCACGTTTCGACGAGGCGCGCAAGCGCCGTGTGGGCTACGAATTGTCACTGGTATTGCAGGGAATGTGGCCCGTAAGCTGCGTCAATCCGTCGGTGCTGCAGAACACCGCGCTCCGCCGCTGGCAACCGGTCAGCATGGATCGCGGACCGAACAGCTAAAGCATGATCCGGAAAAGTGGGCACCGGTTTTCCGATAAGGATCATGCTTCAATAATGAGCCTGGAGCGGTTGACGGTTTGAAGAAACGTCGATCCGATCCAGAGACGACCTGAACTGGATTCGAACGAGCAGGTTCACCGGCGATTCAACGCCGGGAACCGGAAAAACAGGGAGAAGACCATGAAGAACGACATCACCCGTCGCGATGCGCTCGTACTGGGCGTTTCCGCCGCCGCACTCGCGGCCACCGGCACCTCGGCGCGCGCCGAAATCAAGGTCGCCGATGTTGCAGCACCGGCACTGCCGATCGAAAAGGGCGCAACCTTGCGCATGCTGCGGCCGGTCCGGTTCGTCCCGGCCGACGAAGAGGTGTTCCGCGCCAATGCCGCGGCCTTCACCGCCAAGACCGGCGTCGAGGTCAAGGTCGACTTCGTCGGCTGGGAGGATATCAACCAGCAGATCGCGGTGACTTCCAATTCAGGTGCTGGCCCCGATATCATCATCGGCTTCGGCGACGCGCCGCACATCTATATCGACAAGCTGGTCGAACTCACCGACGTCGCCGACTATATCGGCAAGCGCTACGGCGGCTGGCTGACGCTGGCGCAGATTTACGGCAAGAAGGGCAAGAGCAATTCCTGGATCGGGCTGCCGTTCGGCGCCAGCGGCGGACCGCTGGTCTATCGCAAGTCCATTCTCAAGTCGGTCGGCTTCGACAAGGTTCCGGAAGACCATGCGGGCTTTCTCGACCTCTGCAAAAAGCTGCAGAAGGCAGGCAAGCCGGCGGGCTTTGCCCTCGGCAATGCGGTCGGCGACGGCAACGGCTTTGCAAACTGGCTGTTGTGGTCGCACAACGCCGCGCTGCTGGATGAAGAAGGCAATGTCATCATCAACAGCAAGGAAACCATCGCCGCGCTGAAGTACCTCAAGGAGCTCTACCCGACCTTCATCGCGGGCACCCCCTCGTGGAACGACGTCAGCAACAACCGCGCCTACTCGTCCGGCGAAATCGCGCTGACCGCGAACGGTGTCTCGCTGTATTTCTCGCTGAAGAAGGATCCGGCGATGGCCGCCATCGCCGACGACACCGAGCATCAGTTGCTGATCAAGGGACTGGCAAAGGTCTCGCCGATGTCCGGCCTGACGCTGAACGCCATGGTGTTCAAGCACAGCCAGTTTCCCAACGCCGCGAAGGCCTTCCTGCAGTTCATGCTGGAAAAGGAGCAGTACGAGCCATGGCTCAACGCCAACAGCGGCTACTGGGCGCAGCCGCTGGCGGCTTACGCCGACTCGGCCGTGTGGTCCGGCGATCCCAAGGTCTCGATCTTCAAGGACACCATGAAGAGCAACTATTACAACGGCTACAGGGGATCGATCTCGACCGCGACCGGCGCCGTCAATGCCGACTACGTGCTGGTGCAGATGTGCGCCTCCGTCGCGACCGATGCCGCGACACCGGAGGCCGCGGCCGCCGAAGCGGAACGCCGCGCCAAGCGGTACTTCCGCAGGTCGTAATTGAAGCGTCATTCCGGGGCGCGCGTGAGCGCGAACTGAGATGTGCAATTGCACATCTGAAACTCTCTAAACCGTCATTGCGAGGAGCGAAGCGACGAAGCAATCCACTCTTCCTTGTGTGGTGAGATGGATTGCTTCGCTTCGCTCGCAATGACGAGAGGAAAAGCACCTGATGTCCGTGACAACAATCGCATCGCAGCGAATAGCGCATCGACAGCCGGGTTGGCTGGTCCGGCTGTTCGACTACAAGCCGTTCCTGATCACGGTCTGCCTGGCGCCGGCGATCGGCCTGCTCGCGGTATTCCTGACCTATCCGCTCGGCCTCGGGGTCTGGCTCGCCTTCACCGACACCACGATCGGCCGCCGCGGCGTGTTCGTCGGGCTGGAGAATTTCCAGTACCTGCTCAGCGATCCCTTGTGGTGGAACGCGGTGTTCTACAGCGTGGTCTATACGGCGATTGCGACCTTCGGAAAATTCGCGCTTGGCTTCTGGCTGGCGCTGCTGCTCAACAACCACTTTCCGTTCAAGAGCCTGCTGCGCGCCATCATCCTGCTGCCCTGGATCGTCCCGACCGTGCTGTCGGCGCTGGCGTTCTGGTGGATCTACGATCCGCAATTCTCGATCATCTCCTATCTCCTGGTCGACGTGCTGCACATCCGCACCCACAATATCGACTTTCTCGGCACGCCCTGGCCGGCACGGTTTTCGCTGATCGCGGCCAACATCTGGCGCGGCATTCCCTTCGTCGCGATCTCGCTGCTGGCCGGCCTGCAGACCATCTCGCCTTCGCTCTATGAGGCCGCGATGCTGGACGGCGCCAGCGCATGGCAGCGCTTCCGTTACATCACCTTCCCGATGATGATGCCGATATTGGCGATCGTGATGACGTTCTCGATCATCTTCACCTTTACGGATTTCCAGCTGGTCTACGCCATCACCCGCGGCGGACCGGTCAACTCCACCCACCTGCTCGCAACGCTGGCGTTCCAGCGCGGCATCGCCGGCGGCGAACTCGGCGAGGGTGCTGCGATCGCGGTCTCGATGATCCCGTTCCTGGTATTCGCGACTTTGTTCAGTTACTTCGGCCTTGCCCGCCGCAAATGGCAGCAGGGAGAGAGCAATGACTGACACGGCCGTACAATCCAACGTCGCCAGCGCCACACCGGACACCATGGCGTGGGATTCCCGCGCGCGGCGGGTGATGATGATCTACCTGCCGCTGTCCTGCTTCGTGCTGATCCTGCTGTTTCCGTTCTACTGGATGGCGATCACCTCGTTCAAGCCGAACGCCGAGCTGCTCAATTACAAGGAGCACAACCCGTTCTGGATCACCTCGCCCACCATCGACCATATCCGGCATCTGTTGTTCAACACCGCCTATCCGCGCTGGCTGAAAACCACGATGTTCGTGGCGATCGGTTCGACGACGCTGTCGCTGTTCGCGTCCACGCTCGCCGCCTATGCGATCGAACGGCTGCGCTTTCGCGGCAGTCCTTATGTCGGCCTCGGGATCTATATGGCTTATCTGGTGCCGCCGTCGATCCTGTTCATTCCGCTCGCCACCGTGGTGGTGCAGTTCGGCCTGTTCGACAGCCCGCTGGCGCTGATTTTGGTGTACCCGACCTTCCTGGTGCCGTTCTGCACCTGGTTGTTGATTGGCTACTTCAAGTCGATCCCCTACGAGCTGGAAGAATGCGCGCTGGTCGACGGCGCGACGCGGCTGCAGATTCTGTGGCGGATCACGCTGCCGTTGGCGGTGCCGGGCCTGATCTCGGCCGGCATCTTCTCGTTCACTCTGTCGTGGAACGAGTTCATTTACGCGCTCGCCTTCATCCAGAGCAGCGCCAACAAGACGGTGCCGGTCGCGATCCTGACCGAACTGGTCTCCGGCGACGTCTATCAGTGGGGCGCGCTGATGGCGGGCTCGCTGCTCGGCTCGCTGCCGGTCGCGGTGTTCTATTCGCTGTTTGTCGACTACTACGTCTCGTCGCTGACCGGCGCGGTGAAGGAATAGCTGTTCACCTGATGTAGAACGCGACCGGCGCGGCAAAGCTCATCGAGCCCTGCTTCACGTCAGGCGGAAACGCCGGAAACGGCTGGGCGCGGCGCACCATCGCCAGCGTCTCGGCGTCGAGCGCGGAATGTCCCGACGATCCGCCGAGGCTCGCGGACAGCACCTGCCCGCTGCGGCTCAATGTGAAACTGACGCGCGCCGTGCCCTGCTGGCCGCTGGCCTTGGAGGCCGGCGGATACTGCTTGAAGCGCTGCAGATGCGCGGCGACCATCTGCTTGTAGGAGGCGACTGCCGCCGCCGAGGCACCTGAATTGACGGCAGAAGCCGCCGGCGCCTGACGCTCGGCTCGGGGAGCCGCTGTCGTGCGAGGCGCGGGCGGCGCGTCCACCGGCTTCTTCGCATCGACACGGGTGACCTTTGGTTTGACCGGTGCTGGTTTCTCGTGCGGAACGATTTTTGCGGGTTCGGGCTTTTCCGGCGTCGCCGGCTTCTGTTCCGATGGTGCCACGACCTCGGGCTGCTCCTGCGGCGGGGTCGGCGCGATCTGTTGTTCGAACGCCTGCTGCGTGGCGGCTTCCGGCGGCGAGGCGTCGGCGGCCTGCATGACGGGCCCCGGCGCCAGATCCATCGGCGTCGGCTGCGGCGAAGAAGACACCGGCGCCATGTCGACCATGATCACCGGCAGCGACACACCCGGCGGCGGCCGCTGCGTGTACCAGGTCATCGTCAACGCGATCAGTGCCGCATGCGCGGCTAAAATCGCTACCGCTGATGATCCCCAGCGCCGTACGCCGGCATGCTCACTGGCATCATGCAGGACGAACGCATTCATGGCGATCAGCTCCGCCCGTCGAGACCGACGAGCGCGATCTTGAGATAGCCGGCGTTGCGCAACAGGTTCATCACCTCCATCAGATCGCCGTAACTGACGGCCTTGTCGGCGCGCAGGAAGATGCGCTCGTCCTTCTTGCTGTTGGTGGCGCTATCGAGCACTGATGTCAGCGTGTCGCGCGCGATGATGTCCTCGCCAACCGCGACCGTCAGATCCGGTTTCACGGTGACGAATACCGGTTTATCCGGCCGCGGCTGCGGCTCGACGGCGCTGGCGGGAAGATCGACGCCGAGGTCGACGGTGGCGAGCGGCGCCGCCACCATGAAAATGATCAGCAGCACCAGCATGACGTCGATGAACGGCGTGACGTTGATCTCGTGGGTTTCGACGAGATCGTCATCACCGCGACGCGACCGTCCGCCGACTGCACTGCCCAGCTTTGCACCCATGGCCTACTCCGCCGCGCGCGACAGCCGGAACGCGCCGCGATCGCCCTCGCGGCTGACCAGCAGCAGCACCATCGCGGAAGCGTCGCCGAGCAGCGCGCGATGGGCGGCGATGGTGCGGGCGAGATGGTTGTAGATCACCACCGCCGGGATCGCCGCGACCAGGCCGAGCGCCGTCGCCAGCAGCGCTTCCGCGATGCCCGGCGCGACCACTGCGAGATTGGTGGTATGGGCTTCGGAAATACCGATGAAGGCATTCATGATGCCCCACACGGTGCCGAACAGCCCGACGAACGGCGCGGTGGCGCCGATGGTCGCGAGCACGCCGGTGCCGCGCGCGATCTGCCGCGACATCGCCGCCTCGACCCGCTCCAGCCGCAGCGCGATGCGTTCCCTGAAGGCGTCGTCGAAATGGCCGCCGGAAAGACCCGCCTCGCGCGCCGCGGACTGGATCAGCTGCGCCACCGCATCGTCGCCGCCGCCGCTGGCCTGCTCGACGGCCGACAGCACGGTATCGGTTTCAAGCAGAGTTAGACGCCGTTTGGCGAGCGCGGTCTTGCGGCGGATCTCCAGCGTCTTGGCCAGCCAGATCGTCCACGTCGTCAGCGAGGCAAAGGCAAGTCCGACCATGACCGCCTGCACCACGATGTCCGCATTCACGAACATGTTCCACGGCGACAGGTTGCGCGGCAGTAACGCGGTGTCGGTGGCGGCAAACGCCGTTCGCGAAAACAGCATGGCCGCACCGGGAAGCTGGGCGAGGCCAACCGCCGCCGCCTTCAAACTGCCGCGGATCGTAACGTCGAGCACCTGTTTCGGCATGGTGGTCTCCCGCCTCACAATTGCGGATCGGCTAGGCCGCTCCGGCCGACGCAACCCGATCACTCAACGCATGGAAGCGCTGCAACTGGTCGCCGCGCAGCGCGCGGGTCTCGTCGCGGCCGACGAACACCTTGAACATGATGCCGCCATCGACATTGAGGAAGGCGATGAAGGCCGACGACTTGCCCATGAACGGCCGCTCGACAAAGGCGATGCCGCCGCAGCGCTCGTGCCGGAAATGGCCGTGCAGGCCCTCTTTCGATCCTTTGGGCTGCATCAGGTTGAAATAGCCGCGGCCGATTTCGCCAGCGGGGATCGCGCCGGTGAATTCGAAAATGGCGTCGTCGGTGTGCACGATCAGCGTCACCTCGCCCCATTGCGCGACGTCCTGCATGGCAGCGACGAACTCACCGCCGCCGCCGAACCGCACCAGCATCTCCGGCATCGCCTCGAGCACCGCGCGCGGGGTGACCTTGCGGTCCCGCGCGACGTCCTCGATTACGGCGCCGGGATTATCGGCCATATACGCCTTGAGATCGGCGAGTTCCGTGCTCAACATGAAAGCCTCCCTCAGGCTGCCGCGCTCGACTTGCGCTCGCTCTGGATCACCTCAAAGCCTTCGAACTTCGGGTGACCGAGGTAGAGGCTATCGCCGGTGCGGTTGTCGGCACGGGCATGGGCGCGGCGGAATTCGTCGGAACGGGTCCAGGCTTCGAACGCAGCCTTGTCGACCCAGGTCGTGTGGGTCGAATACAGCGTGTGGTCGTCGGCGACCGGGCCCTTGAGGAGATGAAATTCGACGAACCCGGCCATGCTGCCGAGATAGGACTCGCGTGTCCGCCAGACCGTCTCGAACGCCTGCTCGGAGCCCGTCTTCACCTGAAACCTGTTCATCGCGATAAACATTCGAAAGTCTCCTTGTTGGGGTCCGCCGCTATTGCGGGCGTACCAGTCGAGTTGGGTGGAAACAAGAACGCGCCGAAGCCGCGCTGGAGCATCAGCGCGGATCCGGCGGTTTTGGATATGTGTCGTCGGTTATCGCAAATTACGCTCCGCCGAAGTGAATCTTGAGGCCGGCCCGGTAGATCCTGCCGGGTCCGGGGCTCGACCACAGCACGTCGTTCTGCGTGGTGCCGTCGGTCGAACTGCCGGGGACAGCATAGGGCCGATAATACTGGTTCAGCAGATTGTCGATCGAGGCCGAGAACACGATGTCCTTGGTCGCGTTCCAGGTCAGGTACAGATTGACCAGTTCATACGCGGTCGAGGGCACGTAGCCGACGGGGACGTCGTTATTGGCACTGAACGACGACCACTGCGCCGCCAGGATCAAGGTCTTGTCGAGCAGCCGGACACCGGCCGTCGTCGTCACCTTGCGCGGGGTGATGGTCGACAGTCCGATGTTGGTCGCGGTGTTCTTGCCGCGGATCAAATGACCGGCGACGCCGACATACCACAGGCCTGTGTCGTACATCGTCTCGGCTTCGACGCCTTCGATCCGGGCATGCGCAATGTTCTGGTACTGGTAGAACTGGCTGGCGAGGACGCCCGGGACCGGGAACAGCGGAGGCGGAACCAGCGGCGATGCGACGAGGTCGATATAATCGTCGGCATCGTTGCGGAAGACGTTGAACTTGCCGCGGAAACTGTCGGCGGCGGTGAAGATGCCGTCATATTTCAGGTTGACGCCCGCTTCCTTGTTCTTGCCAACCTCCGGCCGAAGCAGCGCGTTGGGCAGGAAGCAGAACAAGGCCGCGTTGCCGTCCGGGCAAGGAAAGAAGGGGGGACCGCCGCCGGTGGCGTGCGAGCCGGCGATGAGGGTCTCGGTGATCGACGGCGCACGATAGCCTTCGGCATAACTGAAATAGGGCTGGAAGCCGACCACCGGCGTCACGCCAATGGTGATTTTCGGCGAAAATCGATCGCCGCCGGTGGTTACCCCGGCGGTGGGAGAATGCAGATCGTAGCGATCGTACCTGATGGCGCTGACCACTTCGAGCCAGGTCGAGTAGTTCTGCTTCAATTGCGCGAAGCCGCCGGAAACCGTGCGCAAGCCGCTCGGCGTCGTGACGTTGGAGTTGCCGCGGCTATCCGAAGTCGCGACGTCGTCCTGGAACGCGTCGAACCCGTAGGTCAGCGCGTTGAGCCAGTCGCCGACCCGAAAGCGCGTCGTATTGTTGACGTCGATGCCGAAGGTATCGAGCACATAGCCGCGCCTGTCGCCGATGCAGCCCGAGATGTTATTGCCGAGACCATTGCTGCAATAGGCCGAGGGCGTGAAGGAGTAGTGATAGGTCTTGGTCTGATCGTTGTCGGTCCGGTTGCCGTAGACCGTGGCGTTCCAGTCGAACCAGTGGTCATCGGGCTTCGAGTACTTCCAGGTGACCGTTCCCGTGTAATTCTTCGCGTCGGACGCGTACACCGACGAACCCCGGTTCAACGCGATCAGCGCCGGTGTCGTCGTGGGCCCGCGGTTCTGCTGCCCGATGGTGTATTGATAATCCTGGAACACGCCTCCAAACTTGATTTCGTGGCCTTCGGCCGGCCGCACCGTGAGCTTCAGCAAGCCACCGGCGATCTGATTGCCGGTATCGCCGATTTCGGTACCGTTGCCGTCCTTGTAGTTGCCCTGGGTGCGGTACACCGCGCCGCCAAAAATATCGACGTTGGGATCGGCACGCACGCCGCCGAAGATCGAGCCGAGGCCGCGGGCTTTGTTGCTACCATAGGAGCCGGTCATGTCGACGCCCCAGCGTTCGCCCGGGCGCACCACGTCGTTGATGTCCTTGGTACGGAACGAGACCACGCCGCCGATGGCGCCGGAGCCGTAGATGTTGGCGGTCGGGCCGCGCACCACGTCGACACCGCCGACCAGTTCGGGATCGAGGAAGAACGAGCCGTTGCCGTTATGGCCGGAGCGCTGGTAGTTCTGCCGCGCACCGTCGACGACGACGGCAACGCGGCCGAAATCCTGCAGGCCCCGAATGTTGATTACGGTCGCCGGATCGTCGCCGCGCTCCTGGAACGAGACGCCGGGGATGTTGTAGAAAATATCCGACAACCGATTTGGCTGCAGCCCCTGGATCTGTTCGAGCGTGACGACGCTGACCGGCGCCAGCGCGTCGATCGCGCGCTCCTGGGTTTTCGAGGCCGCCACCGTAATGGTGTCGAGCGATTGCACCGCCGTGCCGCCGATCTGCGCCCGCGCGTCCATCACCGGTGCGGCTGCCTGCTGCCCAAGCAGCGGCTTTGCCGGTTTGCGCTTCGCCTGCTCTTTCTGCTGCGACTGGCCGGTCGTACCGGTATCCGCCGTCTGCGCGAAACTTGCGTCCCCGATCAACACTGTTAATGAAAGTACCGACACGCCCAAAAGAAAGGCGCGCGAATGCCTAGCCCCGTCAGCCATAACAACCCCAACCTGTGATCTGTTTCTCGGGTCTGGCTGGCGGGCGCCGCATCGAAATGCGAGCTGCTTGCTGGCTGCCACTTCTGGGATACAGACCATCCGCCTGCATCGTCTCATTTGGGTACGTGGCGGAACTCAGGCGGTCAATAACCGCAGAGCGTACTTTACATCGATTGTAAATTGCGGCGGTTGGATTGCACCCCGGCCCGACGATACAAGCATTGATCGACAGCAATGGTCCGAGGCTCAACAACAAAAATGTCCGCAACTTCCGGAGACAAAGTTACCGGCACTGGAACGCATGCGGAAAATCCTTCTGCCACAGCCAGATCCGTCGCCGTGAACGGCAACCGGATCGACAGCCGCGAGCTGTTTGCGACCGAGCGCGAGATCATCATTGCGCATGGTGACGAGACCTATCGCCTGCGGCTGACGTCGCAGAACAAGCTGATCCTGACCAAGTGATCGTCCCACGTGATCCTGCAATGACATTTTGTCGCACGCTCGTCCTGGCGGCTGCCGCCTCCGTCCTCGCACTCGCCGGTGCCGCATTCGCCACCGGAATTACGGTCCACGATGCCCGCAACCGCGACGTCGCTATCGAACATTCCACGCGGATCGTTTCGATCGGCGGCGCCATCACCGAAATTCTCTATGCGCTCGGGTTCGAGGACCGGCTCGCCGGCGTCGACGCGACCAGCCTCTATCCAGCCGCGGCGCTGCGCGACAAACCCAATGTCGGTTACATGCGCCAGCTTTCGGCCGAGGGCGTGCTCGGGCTCAACCCCTCGCTCGTGCTCGCGGTGCAGGGATCGGGCCCGAAGGAAACCATGGACGTGCTGGAGGCGGCGAAGGTGCCGCTGGTGCTGGTCCCCGAAACATTCTCCGAGGCCGGCCTGCTCGACAAGATCAAGCTGGTCGGCCACGCCATGGACGCGGACCGGCGCGCCGAATGCCTGTCTGCGGCGGTGACCGGCGATCTCGAGCAACTGCGCGAACTGCGCGCGAGGGTGACAAAGCCGGTGCGGGTGATGTTCGTGATGTCGCTGTTGAACGGCCGGGCGACGGCCGCGGGCCAAAAAACCGCCGCCAACGAGATCATTGCACTCGCCGGCGCCGTCAACGCCGTCGACAATTACGACGGCTACAAGATCATCAATGACGAGGCGATCGTCGCCGCGAAGCCCGACGTCGTGCTCTCGATCCAGCGCGGCAAGGATTCGCTTGAGGCCGAAACCGTGTACCTGCATCCGGCCTTCGCCATGACGCCGGTCGCGGCGAACAAGGCCTTCATTTCGATGGAAGGCCTCTACCTGCTCGGCTTCGGACCGCGCACGGCGGCGGCCGCGCGCGACCTCGCAATAAAGCTTTATCCGGCGCTGGCGCCGTCAGCGGAAACGTTCGCACCGGCCGCCCTGACGGCGAATTGCAGGCAATGACCGCAGTGGCCGACGGCCAAACCGAGGGGACGAAACGCCGCGGCGGATATGGATTCCGTTCCTCCGCATCGCTGACCCTCATCTGCCTGTTGACGGTGCTCACCGGTGCCGCGCTGATTGCGCTTACGCTGGGCGCAGCGGGAATTCCGCTGGCGCGGCTGCCCGCAGCACTCGGGCTCTGGCCCGGTGCCGTGGCCGACCCGCATCTCGTGCGCGACCAACTCGTGCTGTGGTCGATCCGGATTCCCCGGATCGCCGCCGCCGCGATGGTCGGCGGCCTGCTGGCCATGTCCGGCGCCATCATGCAGGGGCTGTTTCGAAACCCGCTCGCCGATCCCGCTCTGGTCGGCGTGTCTTCCGGCGGCGCCTTCGCGGCCGCTGCCGCGATCGTCTTCACCGACAGCCAGCTTGGCGAGAACTTTCGTTTCATGCAGCACCGGCTGCTGCCGCTCGCCGCGTTTGCCGGCTCACTGGTGACGACCATGGTCCTCTACCGGATCGCCAGCCGTTCGGGCCGCACCTCGATTGCGATTTTCCTGCTGGCCGGACTTGCGATCGCCGCGATCGCCAATGCCGGCATCGGGCTTTTGGTATTCGTCGCCGACGACCGTCAGCTGCGCGACATCACGTTCTGGCTGCTGGGTTCGCTGAGCGGCGCTACCTGGCCCAAGATCGCCACGCTGGCGCCGATGCTGGGCGCAGCACTGATCGCATGCCTTTCGATCGCACGCGGCCTCGACGTGTTGGTGCTCGGCGAGGCCGAGGCGTTTCACAGCGGCGTCGACGTCGAAAGGCTGAAGCGGATTTCGATCGTGCTGGTATCGGCGATGACCGGGGTCGCGGTGTCGATCTGCGGCGTGGTCGGCTTTGTCGGCATCTTGGTGCCGCATCTGCTGCGGCTGGTGATCGGACCGGCGCACCGGCTGCTGCTGCCGGCCTCGGCGCTATTGGGCGCGGTGCTGCTGGTCGGCGCGGATACGCTGGCCCGCACCATCGTGGCGCCGGCCGAAATGCCGATCGGGATCCTGACCGCGGCGATCGGCGCGCCGTTCTTCTTGGGCATGCTGCTGCGCCAGCGCGGGCTGGTCGGGCTATGACCGCGATCCTCGAGGCGCAATCGCTCTCGTTTGTTGTCGGCGGCGCCAGACTGGTCGACGCCATCGACCTGCGAATCGAGGCGGGCGCGATCGTCGGCCCCAACGGCGCCGGCAAGTCGACGCTGCTGCGAATGTTGTCCGGCGATCTCAGACCGACCAGCGGCAAGGTCCAGCTCAGGCAACGCGATATCCATGCTTTTTCGCCGCGCGAACTCGCGCAGCATCGCGCGATGCTGTCGCAGCATGTCAGCGTCACCTTTCCGTTCACCGTCGAGGAGATCGTCCGCATGGGCGCCGGCGACCGCAGCCAGGCCGCCGCGCAGCCGCTGGTCGATGCCGCGCTCGGCGAGGTCGGGCTCGAACGGTTCAGGCACCGGCAGTTGCCGACGCTGTCCGGCGGCGAACAGCAGCGCGCGCATTTTGCCCGCGTGCTGGTTCAGCTCGCCTGCGGCGAGGCCGTCCACGGACCGGGTCTCTTGCTGCTGGACGAGCCGACCTCCAGCCTCGACATGCGCCACCAGATCGACCTGGTAGAGACGGCAAGGCGCCGCGCCCAAAACGGCACCGCCGTGGTCGCGGTGCTCCATGACCTAAATCTGGCGATGCGGTTCGCCGACCGCATCGTTCTCATGCATCGCGGCAAGCTCGCGATCGACGGCATCAGTTCCGAAGCGATCACGACAGAGACCATCCGCAAAATCTTCGAGGTCGATGTCACCATTGACTATACCGACGCCGGCGTGCCGTTCCTGCTGCCGCAGACCATGCGGCAGGTCGCGGCCCCATCGGGTCGGTGACGGCGACGGCGACGGCATAAAGCCGCACGCTTATCCAACGGCGTCACGCGGCTTTCACAAAACTGTCGGCCGGCTGTAACAGCCGCTCCGCAAGACAGCGCATCGTCACATAAGGAGATCCGCCATGCGCCTGTCATTGCTCTGTTCCGTCGCGTCCGTGTTTCTGGCCACGGCTGCGTTTGCCCAAAGCGAAGGCGAATTTCCCGCCACCCTGAAGGGCCATGCCGTGCTGCCGGCGCAGACCTTCATCGACGCGCCTGCCGATGCGCCTGACGATCTCAAGACCTCCGGCAAGTACACCACCGGCCGCAGGGTCGATGCGCTCGGCAGCGTGATGGGGAAATCCTACGAGCGGCCCACCGGCGTATCGCTGCCGTTCAAGGGCCAGCCGCTGCAGGGCCATTCCGGTATCAAGGTGATGCCGGACGGTTCGTTCTGGGTGATCACCGACAACGGCATGGGCTCGCGCTACAACTCGGCGGATTCCATGCTGTATCTCAACCGCCTCAAGATCGACTGGACGACAGGGAAGATCGACCGCCAGGAAACCGTGTTCCTGCACGACCCCGACAAGAAGGTGCCGTTCCGCATCATGCATGAGGATACTGCCAAGCGCTATCTCACCGGCGCCGACTTCGACACCGAAGGCTTTCAGATCATCGGCGACACCTTCTGGATCGGCGACGAATTCGGGCCCTACGTGATCAAGGCTGACAAGACCGGCAAGGTGCTCAGCGTGTTCGAGACCACGGCCGACGGCAAGCCGGTGCGTTCGCCGGACCATTGGTCGGTGCAGTCGCCGGGCGCCCCGGGTGCGACCTATACATCAGTCAATCTGCGCCGTTCCAAGGGCTATGAAGGTTTTGCTTCCTCCAAGGACGGCAAGTTCCTGTACGGCCTGCTCGAAGGCCCGATCTGGGATGCCGAGAAGAAGGACTGGGAGCGGGTCAACGGCAAGGAAGCCTCGCGGATTCTCGAATTCGACGTCGCGGCCGAAAAGTTCACCGGCCGCTACTGGCAGTATGTGTTCGAGCAGAACGGCAACGCCATCGGCGACTTCAACATGATCGATGCATCGAACGGCCTCGTCATCGAGCGCGACAATGGCGAAGGCACGGCGGACAAAGCCTGCCCACAGGGTGTTCGCGGCGAAAATTGCTTTCCCGATGTCGCAAAATTCAAGCGCGTCTACAAGATCGAGCTCAGCGAGGCCAATGTCGGCAAGCCGGTCCGCAAGATCGGCTTCATCGACCTGATGAAAATCCGCGATCCCGACAAGAAGGCGCGCAAGCCGCTCAACGACGGCGTGCTGGCGTTCCCGTTCTTCACCATCGAGAATGTCGACCGCGTCGACGAGACCCACATCATCGTTGGCAACGACAACAACCTGCCGTTCTCGTCGAGCCGCGATCCGAACAAGGCCGACGACAACGAGTTCGTGCTGCTGGAAGTCGCCGATTTCCTGAAGGCGAAGTGACGCTTCCGTCATTGCGAGGAGTGAAGCGACGACTTGTCCGCCGTGGCTCGAAGAGCGAAGGCGGAAGCTATCCATTCTTTCCTTGCGCGGAGAGATGGATTGCTTCGTTGCGCTCGCATTGACGGATGGTCAATCGCTGCCTAGCCCGACGGAATCATCACGACGCCCTTGTCCTTGGGCCAGCGTATCCGCCAGGCGAACGAAATGTCCCTGACCTCGCCGGGCTTGGCCTCAAACGCCCATTCCAGCACGCCGCGCTTGTCGCGCAGGTTGGTCGCGGTCGGCGGCGTCGTGGCGGGCAGCATCTCGACCTGGATTTCTTCGTTCTCGCTGACCGGCAACTGGTCCTCGATCGCGATTTTGATCGGGAAATCGTGGCCGTTGCGTACCGTGGTCTTGAACGAACGCTCGTCGGTCTTCGACGTCGTGACGATCAGGCCCGCCGAACCTTCATTGCGCTTGAGCACGGCGCGTTCGATCTTGATCTTGTCGTCGGCGCCGAAGCCGAGCCGCACGGTTTCGTCCTTGCCGGCGGCGACCATCTGCCCGCGACCGACAAAAGTGCCGTCGCGATAGATCGAGACCCGGCCCGGCAGCAGCGGCGCGTCTTCGTTCTGCTTGAAGCTGGCTTCAAGGAACGCGGTCGGATCCTTTACCGGTGCGGCGCGCACCGCCAAATCCGGCGCGACCAGCGCAGTCGAGACCCGCAGGCTCTTGGCGCCCTCGCTGGCGCCGACGCTGACCCGGCCGGGGATCTTGAACATCACCTGGAAGCCGCCGACGTCGGCGGTGGCCTGCTGCTCTTCGGCGCGCTCGGCCGACGGCTCCGCCGACTTGGCGCGCCCGCCGAGGGCGTAGGCGTACGACCTCCCATTGTCCGTCGCGGCACTTGCCGGTGGCGCCGGCATCGGCCGCTGCAGTTGCGGATATTGCACGATCAGCGAGTTCAGGTCCGGCGCATTGCCGCCGCGCGCGGTCCGCACGGTGGAAACATAGAGCGCGACATTGGACCAGTCCTCGCCGGTGTGTTGGGTAATTTCGGCGCGACGCACCAGTTCGAGCGCGGGCTTGCGATCTTTGGTGCCGGTGTCGAGCCGGACATCGTACAGCGGCGTCCAGCGCGCGTTCCGAACGGTATAGGTCACCCGCAGCGTCGCTTTGGTCGCGGCGGCCGTTGCAAGATCGATCCGGACCTCGAGCCTGTTCGGCGGCTTCTGCGCACGGTCCTGTTCGGCCCGCGCGATTTCGCGGTCAAGCTCGCGCTGCTTGCGTTCGGCGTCGCGAATGGCCGTGTCGGCGGAGGCGACTTCCTCAGCGACCGCGGCAAAGGCCGCGCGCCATTCGGCGATCGGCCGCGCCTCACCCTTGTCGCCGATTCCGGCCGGCGCACTTTCGGCAAACCGTTCGGCGAATTTGCGCCGGGCCGTGGCCGCATCGATCGCGCCTTGTAGATTGGCGCGCTCGTCCTTCAGCGATTCAATGCGCTTGTCGAGCTCCGGCAGATTGACCGGGGGCGCGGCGCGCGGCGGCTTGGCGTCGATCGCGCCGATGGTCAGTTTGGCGCTCGCCTCGCCCTCGACCCGCAACGAGGACGGATCCAGCGTCACAGGAAAGTCCTTGAGCACGGCCGAGTTGTCGCCGGCCGGAAGATCGAGCGCTATGACGCGCGTGACGCTGGCGCCGTCGGGATAGACGGTGACGGCATCAACCGTCGAAGACGCATCGACGTCGGCGGCCTGCGCGGCGCCGGCGGCAAATGCGGCGAGCACGACGAGGCTGCTGGTGACAAGACTGTTCGCAATCAATCGCATGGTTTTCCCTCCGTGAGCCGTCCAACGGACGGCGGGGCGCCAAAAGCCCATCAACCCTGGTGATGAGACGCGGCGGGGAAGGAACCGGTTCGAATGGGGTTTCGATATGGCTTCGCGGCGGCGGGACCGCGGCGAAGGCAGCGACGGCCGGTCGCGCCCGATCAGGTGCCGTTCGCTTGAGAACCCTGGCTGAACACGCGACGGAGCAGTTCGGTGGCGTTGCGGACGCCGACCTTGCGCATGATCGCGGCACGATAGCCTTCGACCGTTCGTGCGCTGAGACCCAGGTGCCGTGCGATTCCCTTGTTGGTTTCGCCGATCGCCAGTCGCGCCAGCACTTGCCGCTCGCGGTTGTTGAGCGGCTCGCAGCCGGGAAGCTGCAGCGGCACGTCCGAAGCTTCGTCCACGGTCGCGGCGCGGGCATATTCGTCAAGCGCCGCGTCCATCCTGACCAGTATCTCGCTGACGCGGATCGGCTTGACGATGAAATCGAAGGCCCCGTTGCGGATGGCGTCGACCGCCATCGGAATGACGCCGTCGGTGGAAGTAACGAAGATCGGCGCGGGGCAGTTTTCGGCGCGGAGTTTCCTGAGAACGTCGAACCCGGACCGGTCGGACAAACCGACCTCGATGAATACGCAAACCGGTTTTCGGATCCTGGCGTAGGACAACAGCGCGGCGCCGCTGGCGAAGCTGATGACGACGTAGCCTTCTTTCCGCAGCGTCTTCGACAGCGTTTCGCGCGTTGCCGCGTCGTCGTCGATGACGAATACCTCCCCTTTGGAAGTATCCTCGGCAGTCGTATTCCACGGCATCGGAGCCCACCCCGCCAGCACAGATTTGGATCGATATGGTTTTGTCGCCGGCAGGTGATCGAAAAGAACAGGTCGATCCGGCTGGACTGCAATCCCATGCGTTCGGCGTTGGCGCGCCGGTGCATCGGTGGTGCGATCGCCTATGTACACCCGTGTGACCGGCCCGTTTGACCGACCGGGACAGATATTTTACATTTCGGGACATCGCCCGGAGCTTGCGGCATGACCGACCTGATTCGCAGCGGCAGCCTGATGCATTATGCGGAGATCGCCCGCGCGGCGGGACTCGAGCCGAGGGAGATGCTGCGACAGGTCGGCCTGCCGCTGCGCTGCCTCGAACGCCCGGACCTGCGCATTGCGGTCGCCGGCGTACGCCGCCTGCTGGAAGCCTCCGCCATCGTCTCCGGCGTCGAGGAGTTCGCCCTGCGGCTGGCTGCGCGCGGCGATCTTTCGACGCTCGGGCCGGTGGCGCTGGTCGTTCGCGAACAGGCCACCGTCGGTGCGGCGGTCGAAGCGCTGGCGCGCTACATCCATATCCAGGACGAGGCGATGCGCCTGGAGGTCGCGCATCGCGACGATCTCGTCACCATCGTCCTGCATTTGCGCGGCGGGCACCAGCGCGCGACGCGGCAATCGACCGAACTGGCGCTCGGACGGGTCCACCGCATCATCTCCCTGCTATTCAGCGAGAGCTGGCGGCCGCTTGAAGTTCATTTCGTCCATGCGCCGCCACGGCGCCGCGCCTACCACCTGCGGTTCTTTGGCTGCGATGTGACTTTCAATTCCGATTTCGACGCGATCGAGTGCGCCGCGCGCGACCTCGAACGGCCGATACCGACGGCCCATCCTTTGATCGCGCGCTACGTCCAGAGTCGCGTCGACGAAATTGGCGCGCGCCCCGAACACTGGGACGGCAAGGTACGCGAACTGGTGCGCTCGCTGCTGCCGGGCGGACACTGCACGATCGAGCACATCGCCGAACATCTGGCGTGCGACCGGCGCACCATCCACCGTCATCTCGGGGAATGCGGCACCAGCTTTTCCGCTATCCTGCAGGCCGAGCGCGCCGACATCGCAATGCGGCTGGTCGAGGACGGCAACCGGCCGCTGAAGGAAATCGCCGAACTGCTCGGCTTCTCGGCACAGAGCGCGATGGCGCGCTGGTTTCGCGCCTCGTTCGGCTGCAGCATCACCCAGTGGCGCAGTGGCGGTCGGCAGCGGACGCTTGCAGCCGCGACGCGGTGGTAGGTTGGCAGAGCCATGATCCCTGCCGCGAGGCAGGGATCTGAAAACGATGGCTTAGAACACCAGCGCCTTGTTAGAACACCAGTGCCTTGGCCTGCTTGACCTGAGGCAACGCCTGCACCTTGCTAAGGACGTCAGCGGGCACAGCGCCGTCGACCTCGACCAAGGCGATGGCATCGCCGCCCTGCTTGGTGCGGCCGAGATGGAAAGTGGCGATGTTGAGCTTGGCGTCGCCGAGCAGGCCGGCGAAGGCGCCGATGAAGCCGGGCTTGTCCTCGTTGGTGACGTAGATCATCGACTTGCCGAACTCGGCATCGACCCGAATGCCCTTGATGTCGACCAGCCGCGGCTTGCCGTCGGCATATACGGTGCCGGAGACCGAACGCTCCTGCCGCTCGGTAGAGACCGTCACCGTGATCAGGCTTTCGTAGTCGCTATGCGCGGCGCGCGCGATTTCGTCGACCACCATGCCGCGCTCCTTGGCGACGACCGGCGCCGAAACCACGTTGACCTCGCCCAGCATCGGCCGCAGCAGGCCCGACAACACCGCCGAGGTAATCGCCTTGATCTTCATTTCGGCAACCTGGCCCTCGTAGGTGATCTGCACCTTGGCGATGCCGGTCTCGGTGAGCTGGCCCGCGAACGAGCCGAGCTTTTCGGCGAGCTCGATGAACGGCTTCAGCTTCGGCGCTTCTTCCGCGGTGATCGACGGGAAATTCACCGCGTTCGAGATCGCGCCGGTCAAAAGGTAATCCGACATCTGCTCGGCGACCTGCAGCGCGACGTTTTCCTGCGCTTCGGTGGTGGCGGCGCCGAGATGAGGCGTGCAGATCACGTTGGGATGGCCGAACAGCACGTTCTTGGTGGCGGGCTCCTCGACGAACACGTCGAAGGCGGCGCCCGCGACATGCTTGGAATTCAGCGCGTCGACCAGCGCCTGCTCGTCGACCAGGCCGCCGCGGGCGCAGTTGATGATGCGCACGCCCTTTTTCATTTTGGCAATGGCCGCCGCGTCGATGATGTTTTTGGTCTTCTCGGTCAGCGGCGTATGCAGCGTGATGAAATCGGCGCGCTTGAGCAGATCGTCCAGTTCGACCTTCTCGACGCCGATGTCCTTGGCGCGCTCCGGCGACAGGAACGGATCGTAGGCGATCACCTTCATGCGCAGGCCGAGCGCGCGGTCGGCGGCGATCGCGCCGATGTTGCCGCAGCCGATCACGCCGAGCGTCTTGGCGGTGATCTCGACGCCCATGAAGCGGTTCTTCTCCCACTTGCCGGCCTGGGTCGAGGCGTCGGCCTGCGGAATTTCGCGCGCCAGCGCCAGCATCAGCGTAATCGCGTGCTCGGCGGTCGTGATCGAATTGCCGAACGGTGTGTTCATCACGATGATGCCCTTGGCGGTGGCCGCCGGAATTTCGACGTTGTCGACGCCGATGCCGGCGCGGCCGATCACCTTCAGCTTCGTCGCCTTCTCGATGATCTTCGCGGTCGCTTTGGTCGCGGAGCGGATCGCCAGCCCGTCATAATTGCCGATGATCTCGGCGAGCTTGTCCTTGTCCTTGCCGAGGTTGGGCTGGAAATCGACATCGATGCCGCGATCCTTGAAGATCTGCACGGCGGCGGGCGAGAGCGCGTCGGAAATGAGAACTTTGGGTTTCGACATTGGACTATGGATCCTTTGAAAATTGAGCTGTCGTCCCGGCCGAAGCGCCGCTTGGCGCACAGAGCCGGGACCGATGCTCCCAGTGGTGGTTATGGGTCCCGGGTCTGCGCGGCGAAGGGCCGCTTGCCCGGGACGACGAAAGGGAAATTACGCAGCCTTCGGCAACGCCGCCTTGGTCTCGGCGAACGCCCAGTCGATCCACTGCGTCAGCAGCGCGACATCAGACGCTTCCACGGTGGCGCCGCACCAGATCCGCAAGCCCGCCGGCGCATCGCGGTAATAGGCGAAGTCATAACCGGCGCCTTCCTTCTCCACCAAAGCGACCAGCTTTTTGGAGAAATCAGCCTGCGCGTCAGGGGTCAGCGAGGTGATCGCGGGGTCGACGATCTTCAGGCAGACCGAGGTGTTGGAACGGATCGATGCATCCTTGGCCAGGAAGTCAATCCACGGTGTCTTCGCCTTCCAGTCGGCCAGCGCCTTGGTGTTGGCGTCGGCGCGCGCGATCAGGGCCTTGAGGCCGCCAATTGATTTGGCCCAGTTCAGCGCGTCGAGATAATCCTCGACGCACAGCATCGACGGCGTGTTGATGGTCTCGCCTTCGAAGATGCCTTCGTTGAGCTTGCCGCCCTTGGTCATGCGGAAGATCTTCGGCAGCGGCCACGCCGGCTTGTAGGTCTCGAGCCGTTGCACCGCGCGCGGCGACAGGATCAGCATGCCATGCGCGGCTTCGCCGCCCAGCGCCTTCTGCCAGGAGAACGTGACGACATCGAGCTTGGGCCAATCAAGCGGCTGCGCGAACGCCGCCGAGGTGGCGTCGCAGATGGTGAGGCCTTCGCGGGTCGCACTGATCCAGTCGGCATTGGGTACGCGGACGCCCGAAGTGGTGCCGTTCCAGGTGAAGACGATGTCGGAAGCGGGATCGGCCTTGCTCAGGTCGGGGATGTCGCCATAGCCGGCATGCAGCTTGGTGACGTCCTTGAGCTTCAACACCTTGACGATGTCGCTGACCCAGCCTTCGCCAAAAGACTCCCAGGCGATGGTGGTGACCGGCCGCTCGCCGAGCAGCGACCACAGCGCCATTTCGACCGCGCCGGTATCCGACGCCGGCACGATGCCGATCTTGTA
>JBBRSX010000115.1:0-21130 GCA_038244925.1 Hyphomicrobiales bacterium
AAGAGATACCAGACCCAGTCCATCGCCCGACCTCCCGACGGCGGCCATTTCCGCGGGTCCGGTACATTGGTCGCGCAAGCCGGTTCTGGGTTCGAAGCGGGGTTCGATCCGGCCTATTTTTGGGGCCGGAAAGCGCCGGAACGGTTAAATCCTAATCTCGCAGCAGCTCGTTGATGCTGGTCTTGGAGCGGGTCTGTTCGTCGACGGTCTTGACGATGACGGCGCAGGAAAGCGCCGGCCCCGGCGAGCCGTCCTTCAACGGTCGCGCCGGGCGCGAACCCGGCACCACGACCGCGTATTCCGGCACTTCGCCGATATAGACCTTGCCGCTGTCGCGATCGATGATCTGGGTCGAGGCACCCAAAAACACGCCCATCGCCAGCACCGCGCCCTTGCGCACGATCACGCCTTCGGCGACTTCGCTTCGTGCGCCGATGAAGCAGTCGTCCTCGATGATCACGGGTTCAGCCTGCAGCGGCTCCAGTACGCCGCCGATGCCGACGCCGCCGGAAATATGCACGCGCTTGCCGATCTGGGCGCAGGAGCCGACCGTGGACCAGGTATCGATCATGGTGGCTTCATCGACGTAGGCGCCGAGATTGACGAAGGACGGCATCAGCACCACGTTCCTGGCAATGAACGCCGAGCGGCGCACGATCGCGCCGGGCACGGCGCGAAAGCCGGCGTCGCGAAAACGGTTCTCGCCCCAGCCCTCGAACTTCGACGGCACCTTGTCCCACCACGACGCCTGGCCGGGACCGCCGGGAATCGGGCTCATGTCGTTGAGGCGGAACGACAGCAGCACCGCCTTCTTCAGCCACTGATTGACCTTCCACTTGCCGCTGGCCTCGCGCTCGGCAACGCGCACCTCGCCCTTGTCGAGAAGTTCGAGCGAATGATCCACGGCGTCGCGAACTTCACCCTTGGTCGCGGTCGAGACGCCGTCGCGGGCATCGAACGCGGAGTTGACGGTGGATTCAAGCGCGGACAGGGACATCGGGATTTCCTCGGAGGCGGTGGGGTGTTTGGGCAAGGCCGGAGGGCTTTTTCGGGTTTTGGCGGGGGAGAGTCTAGGCTCCACCCCTCGGTCGTCCCGGCCTTCGCCGGGACGACCGAGGGGTGGCTTATGCCACCCGCTGCAAGAACCCGGTCAGATCATCCGTGACATGATCGACAAACGCCGCTTCGCGGCCTTCCAGCTCCCAGTCTTCGCGCACGACTTCCTGGGCGCCGTCGGGCACCACCAGTACTGTGGTCATGCCGAGTTCGTGCGGCACCACGAGGTTGCGGGCGAGGTCCTCGAACATCGCCGATTTCGCCGGATCGACGCCGTGGACGCGCAGGAATTTCTGGTAGGTCTGCGGCGCCGGTTTCGGTTCCAGCTCGGCGGCGATGATGTCGAACACCGCTTCGAAATGTTCGCCGATGCCGAGCCGGTCGAGTACAGCGCCGGCATGGTCGGTCGAGCCGTTGGTCAGGATCAGCTTGCGGCCGGGAAGCTTTGCGATCGCCGCCCCCATCGCCGGGTTCGGCTCCAGCGGCGAATGATCGATCTTGTGCACGTAGGCCAGGTAATCGTCGGCGTGCACGCCATGCACGGTCATCATGCCGCGCATGCTGGTGCCGTAGCGCTTGTAGTAATCCTTCTGGATCACGCGGGCTTCTTCCGGCGAAATCTTCAGGTAGGCGCTGATGAACTCGCCGATCCGGGCATCGACCTGCTGCCACAGATTGACGTGGTGCGGATACAGCGTGTTGTCGAGATCGAACACCCAGGTATCGATATGGCCGAAGGCGCGGGGGGAAGTGGTTTTCATCAGATCCTACCTGCCGTCATGCCCGTGAAGGCGGGCATCCAGTACGCCGCGGCCTTCGAGTGAATCACTGGCGCCGGTGAGTACTGGATCACCCGCTTTCGCGGGTGATGACGGAAAGAGCGTGTGTGGAGAATCATACGCATCACGGCATCGCAAACCGCAGCGTCTTGCCGCCGCCCGACATGTCGACGGGGGCAAAACCGATCGCGGCGAGGCCGCGGCTGCCGCAATCGTTCTGTTCGGAGAATTCGAACTTGCTCTCACGGGTGCAAAGCTCTTTTCCGCCACCCCAGTTCAGCGGCCTGTCCTTGACCTTGACGGTGCGGTTTTCGCTATCGACGGCTTCGGCGAAACTGAATATCTGTTTGGGCTGGCCGGTGACATCGGGATGCAGGCATTTGCCGGGATCGATCCGATACCAGCCGCGGCTGGTCACGGCCTTGCCGTCGTCGGTCGCGACCGCGGCCATGATCCTGTGCGGGGTGTCGTTGCACCAGGTCAGCCCGGTAGAGGAGGGCGACTGCACGGCATCGATCATGGCGGTGAAGAAGTTTTGCGACGACACGATGTCGGCGGCGAGCCCGCGGCTCCTGAGGAATGCCGCCAATGCGGCCTGCGTCTTCGGCCCGTCGACGCCGTCGATCGGGGCGGCGTCGTAACCCGCGATCACCAATAGCCGCTGGATGCCGGCGAGCCGCGCCTGCTCGTCGTCATATTCGGAGTCCTCGGCGAGATAGGCCACCATGTTGCCGTCGTCGGTCGGTGTCGGCGTGATCTGGGTGAACGGCGCCGGCGTCTGCCCCGCGCGGCACTGGCGCGCGGCGGCGATCACGAAATTTTGCGGCGCGATGCACAGCGTGTCGCCGCCGTTCTGGGGGATCGGCGAGGCGCCGTAGACGCCGAGCGCGCGCGCGTTCAGCAGGATGCGGTCGGCGGTCAGCTTGCCCTGCAGCACCACGCGGCAGGCGGCGGGATCGATACGAAACCAGCCGCGGGTCGCGGTGGCCGATTTGTCGTCGATGCCGATCGCGGCCTCGACCACATAGCTCATGCGGTTGCAGAGTTTCAGATCGGCGAACGCGGGTGCGGCCGAGACGAACAGCGAGATCGCCGCCGCCGGCAACGCCAGGATCGTGCGCCTCCCATACCGCTGCATTGCGCTGAGGCGGCGCGGTGGCATCGGAAGCATGGAGATCGCGGGGGTCACTTGTGGATCAGCGTACCGGTGCCTTGATTGGTGAACAATTCGAGCAAGACCGCGTGCTGCATCTTGCCGTCGATGATGACGACGCCCTGCACGCCCTGTTCCAGCGCGTAGATGCAGGTTTCGACCTTCGGGATCATGCCGCCGGAAATGGTGCCGTCGGCGATCAATTTTCGCGCGTCCTTGATCGACAGTTCCGGAATCAGCTTTTTGGACTTGTCGAGCACGCCGGGGACGTCGGTCAGGAGCAACAACCGCTTCGCCTTGAGCGCACCGGCGACGGCGCCGGCGAACGTGTCGGCGTTGACGTTGAGCGTCTGGCCTTCATGCGAGGTCGCCAGCGGCGCCAGCACCGGAATCAGCTCATGGCCGATCAACTGGTTCAGCAGCGTGAGGTCGACCTTGTCGGGATCGCCGACGAAGCCGAGATCGACCGCCTTCTCGATATGGGAATCCGGATCGACCACGGTGCGCGTCGTCTTCGACGCCTTCACCATGTTGCCGTCCTTGCCGGAGAGGCCGACCGCCTTGCCGCCGGCCTCGTTGATGTAGCCGACCAGTTGCTTGTTGACGGAGCCGGCCAGCACCATCTCGACGATCTCGATGGTGGCGGCGTCGGTGATGCGCAAACCAGCCGCGAATTCCGAATGGATGCCGAGCCGCTTCAGCATGGTCGCGATCTGCGGCCCGCCGCCATGCACCACCACCGGATTGATCGCGGTCTGCTCCAGCAGCACGATGTCGCGGGCGAAGGCCTTCGCGGTTTCCTCGTCACCCATGGCGTGGCCGCCATACTTGATGACGATGGTTTCCTCGTCATATTGCTGCATGTGCGGCAGCGCTTCCGACAGGATGCGGGCCTGATCGAGGGGGCTGATATTTTGCGCTGATGTCATGAAGCGGATCTCGCCATTCCAGATGTCGGGCGGGGTTCTATCTGATTGCCGGGCAGGGCGCAAAGTTGCTTTCTACCGTCGCCCTCTTCTCCCAGAGGGGGAGAAGAAAGAAGGGTTCAACCCCGCTTCGGCCAGGCGGCGGCGATGCCCAGCACCAGCCAGCTCACGATCAGCATCGTGCCGCCGGTCGGGGTTGCCATCGGAAACAACCCGTGGCCGGCATATTGCCGCAAGGTCAGGTCGCCGGCGAACAATGACGCCGCAATGACGAAGCCAAAGGCCGACAACATGCCAAGCCGTGCATGAACGAGGCCACGGTCGGCCACGGCCACAGCGCCTAGCACGGCCGCGGCGTGGAACAGCAGCATCGACGACGCCGATGCCAGCCGCGAGGCCTCGGCGCCATGCGCGGAAGCCGCCGCCAGGATGACGCCGTCGGCGCCCATGATGGCGGCGAGCACGATCAGGATGCGATATGCGCGCGGCATCAGCTTCGCTCGGCCAAAAGGCGCACCATCGCGGCGCGCAGTTCGGGCATGCCGGCGCCGTTCTTCGACGACGTCACCAGCACTTCGGGAAACGCGGCGGGATGCTTGGCGAGGGCTGCCGTGGTTTCCTCGATATGCTGTGCCAGCTCGGCCGGCTTCACCTGGTCGGCCTTGGTCATCACCACCTGATAGCTCACGGCCGATTTATCCAGGGTTTTCAGCACGTCCTGGTCGACGTCCTTGATGCCATGGCGGGCGTCGATCAGCACATAGACCCGCGCCAGCGTGGCGCGTCCGAGCAGGAACTGGTGGATCAGCTTGGTCCAGGACGCCACCTTGGTCTTTGGCGCTGAGGCGTAGCCATAGCCGGGCATGTCGACCAGCCGAAGCCCGGCATTATCCGGGCCCTCGAAGAAGATCAGTTCCTGGGTGCGGCCCGGCGTATGCGAGGTGCGCGCCAGCGCGCTGCGGCCGGTCAGCGCGTTGATGAGGCTGGACTTGCCGACATTAGAGCGGCCGGCAAACGCCACTTCCATGCTGGCCATCGGCGGCAGGGTTTCGATCGAGGGCGAGGCCCAGACGAACTGCCATTCGCCGGCGAACAGTTTTCGCCCCTGCTCGATCAGCTTCGCATCGGTTTCAGCATTCATGCGAAGATCCCAAACTCTCCGTCATGGCCGGGCTCGTCCCGGCCATCCACGTCTTTTCGGTGTCCCAAGACGTGGATGCCCGGGACACCCAGCGCGAAGACGCGCTTCGCGCTCCTGCCCGGGCATGACGTCGTGGATGGTATTGTGATCGCTATCAGACACCGGCAGACGTCACGTCGTCCCTAGGGCCTTTTTTTTTGGTAAACGCTGCCTTGATGTTGTCGAACAGCTCCACCTTCACGCCATTCTTGCGCATGATGAAGCTCTGCTGCAGCACCGACAGGGTGTTGTTCCAGGCCCAGTAGATCACCAGACCCGCCGGGAAGCCTGCCAGCATGAAGGTGAAGATCAGCGGCATCCAGGCAAAAATCATCTGTTGGGTCGGATCGGGCGGCGTCGGGTTCAGCTTCATCTGGAACCACATCGTGATGCCCATGATGATCGGCCAGATGCCGAGCGCGAGGTAATGTCCGAACAGCGGCAGTTGCGTCGGGTCGTAGTGGAACAGGCCGAACAGCGTGAACAGGTTGGTCGGATCCGGCGCCGAGAGATCCTTGATCCAGCCGTAGAACGGCGCGTGGCGCATTTCGATGGTGACAAACAGCACCTTGTAGAGCGAGAAGAACACCGGGATCTGCAAGGCGACGGGAAGACAACCGGCGATCGGGTTGATCTTCTCCTTCTTGTAGATCTCCATCATCTCGGTCTGCTGCTTCTGCCGGTCGTCTGGATAGCGCTCCTTCAGCGCGGCGAGCTGCGGCTGCACCGACTTCATCTTCGCCATCGAGGCATAGGACTTGTTGGCGAGCGGGAAGAACAGGATTTTCACCAGCACGGTCACCAGCAGAATGGCGACGCCGAAATTGCCGATCAGACGATAGAAGAAGTCGAGCGCCAGGAACATCGGCTTGGTGATGAAATAGAACCAGCCCCAGTCGATCAGCAGATCGAAATGGTTGAGGCCGAGCTCATTGTTGTAGCCGCCGAGGCCGGCAAACGGGAAGTTGATGCCGACGACGCCGGCTTCCTTGGCGCCGGCGAACAGCCGCGCATTGGCGCTGATTGTACCGCCGATCGCGAGTGTCTGCGGGTCCTGCAAATAGTCAGTCTGGTAATTGTGGCTGCTGCCGACGGCTTTCGACGAATAGCGCACCTGCAGCTTGGCCGTGGTGTCCGGCAACAATGCCGACGCCCAATACTTGTCGGTCATGCCGAGCCAGCCATTGGTGACGTCGAATTTTTCTTCCTTTGCGTCGTCGATCTTCTTGTAACCGTATTCCTGCAGTCCCTTCTCGCCGAGATAGCCGATCAGGCCTTCATGCAGGATGTAATAGCCCGAGACCTGCGGCGTGCCGTGGCGCGAGATCAGCGCGAACGGATACAGCGTCACCGGTGCGGTGCCGATATTGGTCACGTCATCCTTGAGGGTGAAGAGATAACGGTCGTCGATCGCGATGGTGCGGCGGAAGGTGAGGCCGTCGCCATTGTCGTACTTCAGCGTCACCGGATGGCCCGGCGACAGGCTGCCCGTTCCCTCTTGCTCCCACACCGTGTTCTGGTCGGGAATGCGCGCGGTCGAACCGGATGCCGGCACCCAGCCGAACTCGGCATAATAGGGACTTGCGGTGTCGGACGGCGAATACAGCACGATCGGGGGCGATGCCGGATCGACGGTGTCGCGGAATTTGACCAGCGACAAATCGTCGATGCGCGCGCCCTTCAGCGAGATGCTGCCGGTCACGCTCGGGGTGTCGATCTTGACGCGCGGGCTGGCGGCAATCGCGGCGTCGCGGCTGACGATGGCGGCGGTCGGCTGGGTGTTGCCGGGCGCGCTTGCGGAGGGAGTTGAGCCGGCCTGCGGGGCGGTCGAGCCGGGCGTTGCCTGCGGCGACGGCTTGGCCAGTTCGGCCTGCATCTGGGTCTGTGCGCGCTGCTTTTCCATCTGCGGCACGTTGTAGAAATACTGCCAGGCGATCAGCACGATGCCGGACAGAATGACGGCCAGGATGGTGTTGCGATTGTCGGTCATCGTTTCAAGGTCTCGCCATTCAAGTCAGCTGTTTTCGCAAGTCCGAAGTTTTCGCACGTCCGATGGTTTCGGCTGCCGGTCGAGGCGCCGCATGGCCGAGCGAAGATCCTCGAGCATGATCGTGAAATCGCGGGTGAGCGCGGCCCTGCGGCCGACTAGCACATAATCATGGTGGGGTCGCGTGGATATGACGTCGAGCCGCTTCACCAGTTCGCGAAGCCGGCGCCGGATGCGATTGCGCTGGGGGGCGTTACCGTTCTTTTTGGTAACGGTGAAACCGATCCGGACCGGGCCATCATCGTCGCGCTGGCGGCCCTGCACCACGAAGGCAGCGCCGTTCGCTCGCGCGCCATTGGCAACGGCGAGGAAGTCCGCCCGCTGCCTTAGCCGATCCATGCTGTAATCTCCGGATGACCCGGCTCAGGCGCTCAGACGCTTGCGGCCACGCGCGCGGCGCGCGGCGAGAACCTTGCGGCCGCCGGTCGTGGCGAGACGGGCGCGGAAGCCGTGACGGCGCTTGCGCACCAGTTTGCTGGGTTGATAAGTCCGCTTCACGGGTAGTTCTCCGCTGACCGGGCAATGTGCCACTGAATTAAGGTAAGTCGATTGAGGTAAGTCCGGTAATGCTGGTCGGCCCAAATGAGCCATTTACGGCCCCAAAAGAGCCGCCCCCGGAGAACCGGGCCATCGCGGACAATTGCGCGGCTTATACGGGAGCGACCCCTTTCCGTCAACGTCACCAAGCGCCGCAATCGCGGTTCTCCAAAATGGCGCAATTAGGTCGAATATATCTGTTTTCGCGGGGTTTTTAGCGGTGAGGTGAGCCATTCTCCCGGTCATCTGGAACCGGCCAACATGAGCGATCGGTAATTTGACCGGTCGGGGTGCAAAACGCATCCTCTGAATCAGCTAGTTCCGTGAAGGACAAGGGCGGGCGTTGCGGACCGCCAGGCCAAAAGCAGATATCAAGGGCAGATATTAGGTGCCAGGGACCGACGACCAGCTGACTGTTGAAGTGCCGCGGCCCTACCCGCCGCGCCGGCTCGGCCTGTCCGGCAAGCTTTTGCTGCTGACCATTCCCCTCGTCATGATCGCCGGCCTGATGATCTATGTGCCCGCGATCGCGAATTTTCGCATGAACCGTCTCAACGACCGGCTGGCGGCGGCCAATACCGCGGCCCTGGTGCTGGATGCGGCGCCGCTCGGCATGGTTCCGGATTCACTGGCGCGGCAGATTCTGACCAGCGTCGGCGCGCGCGCGGTCGCGATCAAGATGGGCCAGCAGCGCCGGCTGCTCGCCAGCTCGGACCTGCCCGAGGCGATCGACCACGACATCGACATGCGGACCATGACCGCGTGGTCGGCGATCGTCGATAGCTTTGAAACCATGCTGGAGCGCGGCAACCAGACCATCCGCGTCGTCGGGCCTGCGCCCGGCGGCGCGCAATTCATCGAGGTCGTGATCGACGAATTGCCGCTGCGGCAGGCGATGTACCGGTTTTCCAGCAATCTTCTGGTGGTCTCGCTTGTCATCGCGATGCTGACCGCGGGGCTTGTTTACCTCGCTTTGCATTATCTGTTCGTGCGGCCGATGCGGCGGCTGACCGCGAACCTGGTCGGTTTCCACGAAAACCCGGAAAGTGCCGCGCGGATCATCGTGCCGACCCGGCGCGGCGACGAGATCGGCGTCGCCGAGCGCGAATTGTCCGACATGCAGCGCGACCTGGTCTCGATGCTGCATCAGAAGAGTCGGCTCGCCGCACTCGGTCTCGCGGTGTCCAAGATCAACCACGACCTGCGCAATCTTCTCGCCTCGTCGCAATTGCTGTCGGACCAGTTGGCCAGCGTGCCGGATCCGCGGGTGCAGCGATTTGCGCCGAAGTTGATGCGCTCGCTGGAGCGCGCCATCGATTTCTGCCAGTCGACCCTTTCTTATGGCCGCGTGCAGGAAGCCGCCCCCGACCGCCGCATGATGCTGGTCGAGCCCGTCGTGGCCGAGGTGCGCGAATCCGCAGGGCTCGCCGACGCCTCGATCGCCTGGATCAGCGCGATCGAGCGCGGGCTTACGATCGACGCCGATCCGGACCAGCTGTTTCGCGTGCTGCTCAACCTGGTGCGCAACGCCGCCCAGGCGCTGGAAAGCCGTCCCAAAGGCGAAGCAGCAACCTTTCAGATTCGCATCACCGGCCGCCGCGAAGGCTCGGTCGCGATCATCGAGGTTTCCGACACCGGTCCCGGCGTGCCGGCGCGCGCCCGCGAGCACCTGTTCGAGGCGTTCCAGAGTTCCGGCCGTCCCGGCGGCAGCGGGCTTGGCCTCGCTATTGCCGCCGAACTGGTCCGCGCCCATGGCGGCGACATCCACCTGGTCGAAGGCACCATCGGCGCCACCTTCCGGATCTCGATCCCGGATCGCCCGGTGGAACTGCAGAGCGTCCGCAACGAGCGGGCACGGGCGTAAAGCCGCTCCCCGTCATCGTCGCCCCGTCATTCCCCGGTGCGTGATTGCGCACCTGAGGGCATCGCGATAGCGATGAACCCGGAATCCAGAGGCAATCGCATGAGATTCGGGGTTCATCGCTCCGCGATGCCCCGGAATGACCGCTTTTCCCGGTCCCGCGACCAGCATTTCCCCCGCTTGCCAATCGAGGCCGGAGCGGGTAGCTAATGCCCTCTTCGCGAGGTTTCCGACCCATTGTCGGATGCATCAGGGCCTTTGGGCCCAATGCCTTGGCGAAAAACGCGCCCGTAGCTCAGCTGGATAGAGCACTAGACTACGAATCTAGGGGTCAGGAGTTCGAATCTCTTCGGGCGCGCCATTTTGCCACCATTCAGAATAAAACCGCGAACCCAGTTACTATGCGGCCCTGAGATCCTTCAACAATGAAGCGGCTAGAGCTTCTTCGGCTATGGAAAGTTCATGTCGCTGCATGGCCGTCATCAACCCTTCGTCCCAAAAGGCGCGGGCAGCCTTCCCCGTGAGAGCCTGTCCAAGACTTGAGGCCCCTTCAACGGCGGCCTCGTAGTCGCTCGCCCCAAAGCGCCAGGGTTGGGCGCCGTGCTCGTGCATGACGTGGTTGCCGATCCGCACTCCCGGCCAATCGAAATCGCCATGATAGAAAAGCCGCGCCCCCGCTTTACCCAACTGCGACAGCAGGCATCGCTGTGCTGCGGCCGGCATGCCGTCAGTGCAGACTAGCGGCGCGCAATAGGAGCCCCAGTGATCCGCGGCGATCGCGACCAGGTTGGGATTCTCACAGACATAGACCCTGCAATCCGCCACGTCCCACGACGGTGGAGAGCGCAACAGGGACCGCAGCGAAGCGTAAACAGGTTCTCCCGGCGACTGACTGTAATTTACCGCGTCGCGCACGGGAAGGTTCAGGAACAGCACCGGGCGCGCCAATTCATTGACCAGCACGCCGGCCTTGGCCCAGACGTCGCGATCGCGCTCAGCACCACCGCCCATCTCCAGTTCGCCGTCTCCCGTCGGCTCGCTATCGACGTCATCATTGCTGTAATCAGTCCGAGCGATTACCTGACGCCAGACCGTCAGTGCCAAGGTTGCCGTAGGCTGTCCGCTGTCGAGCGCGTGGGCGTCACCCAGCACGTCGGCGGCCAATTGCGAACGTGTGATGCCGCTCGCGGGCAGGCGCTGCAATACTGCTTCGACACGGCGACAGAGTTGGAGCGCCGCCGGTGGGCTCTGTCGTGCAAGGCGCTTGAGAAGCCCGATGCCCGCCGGGGCCTGGAGCAGTCCGATCAGTTCGCGGTGAGTGCAGCCGCCCAGCACATCCGACCACATCGTTTGCAGCTCAAGGCGCGTCGAGGCGAGATTCGCAATAGGGCCATCGAGTTGTTCAAGTGCGTCGCGGAGCGAACCGGCGATGCCGGCATTCTGGAAGGCGGTATCGATGAGGCGAACGTCGACCTGTAAGGAATTGGTGTAACGGGGCGGACGACCGAGTAGCGAAGCCAGTGCGGCATGTTCCTCCGCGGTGAGCTTGCCGATGCGAAAGTTTTCAACCGTGGCGTCGAGCGGTGCCCGTTCGAAACGCTGACGCAGGCGCTTGCGCAGCAAGGCGTAACGGTCGCCGCCAAGCAGGCGTTGCAGGCGTGGGTCCGTCGAGGAAATCATGTCGGCGCAAACCTGCGATCTGGATCGTCTTCGCGTGTCTTGGCGCGACCGTCCCAGCTCCAACGCGACACGAACACCGCGTCGATGCCTTCACGCCGTTGCAACTGGCAAATGGCGACGCCGGGCAGTTCGGCATAGCAGGCCCACTCACGCTCACTGGTGATGACGAAGTCGAGATCGAACTCGCGGATCAGTCCCATGCAATGGGCGCGAGCGGTATCATCGATGCCGGCGAACGCTTCATCGAGTAGCATCAGGCGCGGCGCCAGCGCTTAACTGCCCTGACTGTAAAAACTGGCGACCGCGGCGAACAGCGGCACGGTGAGGCCGAGCGCCCGCTCTCCGCTGGAGGCCGGACCGGAGAGTTTGCGCCAGTGCCCGTCCTGCCAGCGCTCGACGCGAAAGCGGTGCCAGCGGCGATAGTCCAGCGCGCGGGCGAGTTGCTCGATCAGGCTGCCGCCCACATCCTTTCCGGTGCCCGAATCGGCGCGCTCGCGCTCGGCGGCGATGCGCTGCTGCAACATCGCGCCGACCACTCTCCGGTCGTCAGCGGACCAAAGGTCTGCACTGGTGTTGAGTAGGCGTTTGCGCGCTGCTTCGAGGCCGACCGGAGCGCCTTCTTCTTCCGCCAGCGGCTGCCAAAGCAGACGATAGCGTACCCCGGTGGATGTCGGGCGATCGTGCAATTCTCTATTGATCGTATCGCGCTGAGTTTCGGCCGCCTGCAGCAGGCGCTGCACTTCGGAGGCGATTTCGGCCTGCAGATGGTTCTCCAGCACCGCGCGCTCGTTCGCCGTCAGCAGTTCACTGCGCTGGCCGATCTCTTCGGCGAGGCGCGCGGCAAGGCGATCCGGCGGTTCGGGTCGGTTCTGGTAGACGACGCGGACGATAAGCCCCCAATCGCTCTGCTCTGCGTGCGCCTGGTGGCCGAGTGCGCTGAGGGCGCGTTGCAGCTCTGTCAGGTCTTCGCCGATCTGCCGTTGCAGGCGTGTCCAGGCGTCGTCGTCGTCCTTGAGTTCGGATAAGGCCTGTTCCGCGCGGCGAGCCAGAGTAAGCGCGGGGTCGATCGTCCACGGGCCGCCCATGTCAGGCAGGTCGGCTTGGGGTAGCGCAGCCGCGAGCAGGCCGGTGGCCGAGAAGTGCTGGAACTTCGCGATTGCTTCGGCGCGCGCGTCGCTGCGTTGTCCGAACACAGTGCTCGCAGTCGCTGCCTGTTCGTGCGCGACCGCGCGCACCTCGCCGGATTTGCTTACGACGTCGCGCGCGAGCGTTAGTGCGGAATTGCTGGCCTCGACGGCGGTGCCGGCAACGGCCAGCCGCTGTTGCAGCTCCTCGACCCTGGTGCCGACGGATCCGCGCAACACCTCGAACCGGACGGCGGCTTCTCCCGCCTCAATGCGGGCAGCCGCAAATTGTTCATCCTGCTTCTTCAGATCGTCGCGGGTTTCGTTCTCGCGGTTGCGTTGCCGCTGCAACTCGGGCAGCGCCAGACGCACCTCGTGAATAGCCTGGGCGAGGCGGAGTTGGGCATCGTGATAGTGGTTCAACGCCATCTCGACCGCCGGCAATTCGGCTGATAATGCGGGAAGGCGCAGATCGGCGGCATCGGCGGCGAGTCGTTGCCGCACCGTCTGCAGGGCTTGTGCGGCCTCTTGGTATCGAAGATCGGCCTCGCTCAATTGCTGGCGGGCGGTCTGGGCCTCGCGCGCACTGGCGGCCGCAGCAAGATGGGCGTTGCGCAACGCCTCTTCGGAGGGAACCAGACGCCATTCATCGGCGGCTTGGTCCTGATCGCGCGTGAGTTGCGCGTCCATCGCCTGGACCGCAATGAGTTCATCGGCGATTTGTGTTAGGCGGCCGGCCACGTCGGCCAGTCGCTGCTTGCGGGCCGCGGCGCGGGCCGCATGGCCGATATAGACCGCCGCCGGTTTGGCCCAGGCGCCGACCAGCGCGGCGAGCCGAAAGCGACCGTCGGGGGCGACCCAAGCTTCGCTGTCCGCGGGATCGTCGGCGGTGCAGGCGATGCCGGACAGCAGGCGTTCGACGAGCGCGGCCGGTACCGCGCTATCGGCGGGCGTGTCAGCGTGCAGCCAACCAACGAGCGAGAGCTCATGCGATCGTCGCTGCAGCATCTGGGTGTCGTGCAACAGCTCCACCCCGTCGCCGGCCTGCAGGTGGCCGTCGGGCGAGACCCAGGCGTCGAGCAGGCCGGCGGCTTCAAGCGCGGCCTCGAGGCCGGCGCGCTGAGCGGCCGTGACCTCTTCGCGAAAATCCACCAATTGCCAGAGCGGCGCACCCTCGCGTGCACCTCTGGCATTGGCGCTGCGCGTATGCGGGTGGGGCGGCGTCGCATCGACGCCGGCTTCGAGACGGCTGCGTTCGTCTTCGAGGGTGTTGAGCTCTATCTCCAGCGTCTGGCGTTGGCCGTCGAGCGACACGCGACGCTGCGCCAGACGCAGGCTGGCGTGCTGCTGCGCCGTTTGCACATAATGTCGCGCCGGATTGTCGCCATCCAGCCCAACAACCCAGTCGGCGAGGGCCGTGAGCGCTGCGCGGCTGTCGTCGTGGCTGACCTGCAGTTGCTTCAGGCTGGCGAAGTAGCGCTCCCATGCCTGAATCAGGTTGCTGCCCTCGTGATCGACTTCCGTATCGGCTTGCTCGCGTCGTTTCGCTGTGGCCTCTACGGTGCCCTGTCTTTCGTCGCGCGTGTTCTGGCATTGTGTATGCAGGGCTTTGGCCTCCGTCACATCGGCATGGCGTCGCCGCAACAATACGATCTGTTCGCGTCGATCAACGATCAAGGTGCGAAGGTCGCCGCATCCATTGTCGAAGGCTTGTGGCGTCAATGCGACCAGATCGGCGGCGGCGAGCGTTGCGAGCGGGCTACCGGCGTGCAGGCCAGCGATACCTGCCGCCTCGGCATGCGTCGCGCTGTTCTGACGTAGCTTCGTCATCACACGTTCGGCTTGCGTCATGCGCTGGACGGCGTGCCCGGTCTCCTCAGTGCTGCGCTTTAGTCGCCGTCGCACCTCATCGACCGCCGCGGTGGCGACTTGCAGCGCATGCTGCCGCGCCAAAGCGTCCCGCTCGGCTGATTCGAGACGGTTCGCGTCCTGCATGGTCGGGTCGGCGCGCAGTATATCAAGCCGAGCCTGCTCGCGCTTGAGCGCAAGTTCCGCGTCGTCGTGAGTTATCCGGGCGAGCGTTTCCGCGGTCTCGGCCGTCTCGAGCCGCGCCTGCGCGTCGGCGCGCGCCCGGCTTGCGCTGTCGAACTCGGTCTGGGCCTGTCGCAGCGCGCGGGCCTGCCGCCGGCTCTGGGTGCCGGCGTAGATCCGGTACCGCTGGTCGAAGCGCTCAACTGCTCTTGCCAACGCCTGGTATTCTTCGAGTTGGCGGCGATCTTCCTCCAACTGGCCCAGAGCCTCGGCGACGTCCCCAAGCAGTTCAGGTGCGAGCGGCGGCAAGGCCTCGGTGAGTGCGTCCGAGAGCGCGGTTTCGTCGGGCTTTTTCGACAATTGCGGCTGACGCAACTGAATCAGCGTATCCATCAAGGCGTCGTAACGCCTGGTGCCGAGATGGAACAATCGCTCATCGACCGCGCGCCGGTAGCTGACGGCAGTATCGAACACCTGGCCGCGGCCGTGCAGCGCGTCGCGCAGGCGTTCCCGGGTCAGGACCACGCGCTGATCGCTCATCAGCCAGATATCCTGATTGATGCGCGGAGCGCCAATGGAATCCTCCAGCACGAAGAACCAGCTGTCCACCTGGGGACGCGCAGCGACCGCGGCAAGCCCGGCGCCGAGTGTGAGGTAATGCGGCGTTCCGTCGTCGGCGAGGCGGCCGAATTCGATCCAGGCGTAGCCGATCCGCCGGTCATAGCTGCCCATCAACAGATTCCAAGACATCTTCTTGCCGCTATCGCCGTCAGGTTCGATGCGCGAGGACTTGAGCTGTGCATCGAGCAAGAAGGGCAGCGTCAGCGACAGCACCTTGGATTTGCCGGTGCCGTTGTTGCCCCGCAGCAGCAGATGCCCGTCGCGGAACCAGAACTCCTCGCTGTCGTAGTGAAACAGCTCCACTAGTCCAAGCCGCAAAGGCTGCCAGCGTTGCCGCGTCGGGATCGGCAGCGCGGGTCTCTCGGAGAGCGCAGCAAATGAAGCCGGCCGGTCGTTCATGTCGGACCGACCAGGGCATTGCCAACCGCGGTCGGTACGCCACGTGTTTCACGAAAGTTGCGGACTTCGGCCTCGCCGAGCGCGAAACGGGCGAGCGCCGGGCGCGGGTAGACCGTCTCGGCATCTCGCACTATCAGTTGAAGCTTTTCCAGCCGATCAAGGGCGATCTCGGCAAGCTCGCGTTCGGCGCCGGGCTCGCGCGCAGATTTGCGCCAATATTTGCCATAGCGGGGCTTGCTCTCGCGCAGGTAATCGACGACGTCTTGTTCCCTGATCATACCAGAGAATGGTTGGGTCGCATCGGCGGGATCCGTCTGCCGCTGCCTGTAAACGGTGGCCAGGAACTCCGCGACCAGCAGCGTGACATGGGCGTCGGTGCCTTCGGCGGGCATCGCCACATCTGTCAGAGAGCCAGCCTCATCGACCAGCGCCAGACCTTCGGCGCGTTGCTCCGCGACCAGCCCGGTTGCGTCAGACAGGCGGGCCGCCATGGCGCCACGCTGGTTGACAAAATAGGCCCGGGACTCCGCGTCTAGTGTGTCGGTATAGACTACCGGATCGTCGAGCAGCCGCCGTGCCAGTTGACGGCGCAGAACGGTGCGTCGGCCCTCATCGCTATCAGCCACATGCTCGTCGGCCAGGGCATGTAGTCGCTGGTCGAGCGTGACCGGCGCATCCTCCGGCCGGAAAGTCGACGGCCCGCGCACGGCGGCCAGCATACCGGCGAGCGCGCGGCGCTGCACGTCGTAGAGCGCATCGGCCTGATCGCCCCCGGCATGCACGAAGGCGTCTTCGTCGCCGGCGACACGCTGCAGCACGCCCAATTCGAGCAAGGTACGGCACACCGCCACCAGTTCACGCCGCTCGTGGGGAGCACCGAGCGTGAAGCTGAAGCCGGAAGCCGTCAGCATCGGTTCGGCGGCTAATTGCAGCAGCCGCTCACCCAGCAGTCGCAACGTGATCTGCGGGTCGGCGCGTTCGAGCACCGCACAAGCCAAACACAGCAGCACGTAACGGCGGCGATCATAAAATGGCAAGCCGCGCATCGTGCTGGCGAGGTCCGCCGGCCGCTTATAAAGTCGAGCACCCTCTTGTTCGACGTGCAGCGCCCAGCCGGTTTCGCGCCCAAACCAGTCGCGCAGTGCGTCGGCCTGACGGCGGATCGCCGGAAAATCGTCGTGGTCCGGACTCATCAGCGGCGTCATCAGCAGGGCGCGCACGGCGCTGCGAAATTCGTCGCTCTGGAACCGACGCTGTTGCTGGTCGATGCTGCGGCTGTCCCTACCAAAGCTGGCGGCCATCGGCTGTCTCATGTCGGCGTGATCGTGATCAAATGGTCGCGCCCTGCAAATACGCCCCGCGGCGTATTGATCACAGCGCGGCTATCGACTGCGAGTGGCGTGAGGTTGATATGCAATAATCCGTCGCCGGTTCGCCGTTCGGCGCTAGTGTTCGGACCGGCCTGTTCGGTCAGCACCTCACCGAGCAATCCCAGGAACAGACCGAAGGCATGGATGTCCAGCTCGTCAAGATCTGAAAGGCGTGTGGGCTGACCGGTGGCGAGGTGCTTGCGCGCCGCCTCGACCTGCAGCGACTCCTCGGCGAGTTCGCGCGCCAGATGTGCGCGGGCCTCACCGCGATCACGCACCCGGGGCATCGCGCCGCGCGGCGCGGCCTCACCGTATTCGCGTAGCCGCGGGTGAATCGTCAGCGGTGGCGCGTCGGCCCAGCGTGTCGAGGCCGGTAGATCGGCGTCGGCGTCGGGATTCAGCGAGAAATGTCGAGCCGGGTTGAGCGCGAAGGCTGCGCGCGCCAACCGGTGCGCCTCGCCGTCGTTGCCGCAGGCAGCGAACCAGCCGGCGAGCATGCGGAAATCCGCGGAACGGTCGCTGCGCCCGCTGCGGCGCTCGTTGAGTGCGGCGATCGCTCCCAGCAATTGCGGAATTGCCGACCGTGCCCTAGCCCGCAACAGTTCGGCTTGCGAGGGTTCGTGGCCGGTACGGAAGAACCAGCCGCGCAGACCTCTCCAGCGTTCGCGCCAAGCATTCAAGTGAAGGGTCCGCGCGTCGGCCCGATCCTCCGCATCGCCGGGGGCTGCATCGCGTGCATCGCGCGCGGCGACCTGCTGCAGCAATGCGTCAATGCTCGGTTCCAGGGCGAGGATATGTCTGGCGATGGTGTCAGAGCGGCGCACCAGATCGCCCATGAACCGCTCCAAATAGTCGATTAGCTGGCGTTTGTAGTTCGCCACCGCAATCGCCTCGGCATGCTGCAACTCGATGCTGCGCGCGACGCCGGCCATGAAAGCCTGCGCATTTTCAGCAAGGCCCTCGAAAACGCGTACCAAATCCCGCAGTGTCTCGTGGATCTTCGCGACGTCGGCGTCAGTTTCGTCAGCCAGCGTTTGAAGCGCCTGCAACCGGTTCGCTATGTCTTCAAGCGCGACCGTTTGCAGTTCGGCGCGCCGTTGCAGTGTTTGCACGAAAAGCGCCAGCGCCGCTTCGACAGCCTCCCCGCCCTGCGAGAGACGATACAGGAAGCGTGCGCGGTAGAAATCGCTGAGGCTGGAAACCCGCGCCGTGTCAGGATGCGATTCAAGATTGCCCCAGGCAGCAAGCTGGGCGAGCGCGGTGTTAACGTCCTCAATTCGCGGTGGTGCATCCAGCCATCGGGCTTCGCTTAGTACTTCGTCAGGTCTTAATTGCAGACGGTATTGCCGTTTGGCTGCTGCAAAGACGTCCATGATGCAGCGGTAAAATTCAGATTTCTCGGCACTTACATGCCTGAACAGCTCGGCTGAATCGCTGACGGCTCGCATCGGGCTTCTTCCCAAAGGTCTTCCACTGGAATTGCCGGTTCGCGCGAACACGTTAATGCATTTGTCTGTTCGCTGCAGCCAAATTGGGTTCCATTCACGGTTCGTGGATCGGGCTCGGCCTTGATTCCCTGAATATGGCTGAACCGCGCTTATTGTTGGGTAGCTGGTCCGTTCATCCAAGACATCGTAAATTATATAGTAATTTCAAATATTTAGGAGTTTGTGGTTTTATCAGAATAAAACTCCGAGCTTGGGGCCTTGGATCGGCCGATTGTGATCGGCCCCCCTTTTTACGCAGCTATCGGGCGAAGCAAAATTGCGTCAAGCTGATATTGGATAATATTGGCGCAAACCAATCTTCACGATGACGCAAATGGACGCCAGAATTACCGAACTCGTGGCCCGGCTCACGGCGCTGGAACGCGAGCGCGCGGAGATCTTAGCCGAGATCAACACCCTGCGATCGGTGCGGAGTGAAGAGGCCGCGGCATCAAAGCGGTCCCTTCGGCAAAAGCCGGCGATCCCCTCGACCGGAATTCGACAATCGACAAGAAGATTGCCCTGTTTCGCTGGCTTTTCCGCGGCCGCTCAGATGTCTTCCCCATCCGTTGGGAGAATCGCACGACGGGGCGCAGCGGGTACGCACCTGCCTGTGCGAATGAGTGGCAGCGTGGGATTTGCGAAAAACCAAAAATCAAATGTTCGGCATGTCCAAATCAGGCATTCCAGGCCGTAGATGAAGTGTCGATCGAACGCCATCTACGCGGGACCGACACGAATGGCGCCCCGTTCGTTATGGGCGTCTATCCGATGCTTGCGGATAATACCTGTTCGTTCCTGGCCGCGGATTTCGACGAAGGGGAATGGCGAAGAGATGTCTTCGCTTTCAGGGAGACCTGCCAGCGCCACAAAATTCCTGTTGCCATTGAGCGGTCGCGATCCGGAAACGGTGCTCACGCTTGGATTTTTTTCGAGGAACCAATACCGGCGGCGTCGGCGCGCCGTCTCGGGGCCTTCCTAATCACCGACACGATGGAACGTGTCCCCGATATCGGATTCGGATCCTACGATCGGTTTTTTCCGAGCCAGGATACAATGCCGGTGGGTGGCTTCGGTAATTTGATTGCCTTGCCGCTTCAGGGACTCGCGCGAAGCTCTGGCAACAGCGTGTTCATCGACGAGTCTTGTTCGCCATATCTGGATCAATGGGCCTTCCTGTCAGCGATTGAACCTATGGCGCGATCGAGGGTGGATCATCTGGTCGAGGAAGCGAGTGCATCTGGAAAAATTCTCGGCGTACGTATTCCTCTTGTCGACGAAGACGAAGAACCGTGGCTTGCCCCGCCATCGCGCCGACAGCCACCGCCAGCAATAAGCGGGTCACTGCCAAGCGCGGTCACCATCGTGCAGGCTGACCAGATTTACATCCCGCGTCACGCGCTACCGCCGCCCTTGATCGCGCGCCTTATTCGTCTCGCTGCGTTCCAGAACCCCGAATTCTACGCTGCACAAGCGATGCGCCGATCGACCCATGACAAGCCTCGGATCATCTCTTGCGCGGAGTTGACTGGCCATCACGTTGCTCTGCCTCGCGGGTGCTTCGACGCCGTCCGCGATCTCCTTGCGTCAGTTGGAATTGCAGTAACGATCGAAGATTGCCGCACTACCGGTGCGCCGATCCCATTCGCATTCACCGGGGCACTGCGCCCAGGCCAGGAGCAGGCGATCGCGGCCCTATTGCCGCACGATACCGGCGTGCTTGCGGCATCGACGGCGTTCGGCAAGACGGTCTTAGCCATCCGGATGATAGCCGAACGTGGATTGAATACGTTGATCCTCGTTCATCGCCGTCAACTGATGGATCAATGGATTGAGCGGCTCACAGCGTTCTCAAACCTGCCGCGCGATGCGATAGGCGTGATAGGCGGTGGTCGTCGCAAACCAAAGAGTCAGGTTGATGTATCACTGATCCAGAGCCTTGTTCGCAAAGGAGAGGTCAGTGATATCGTCGGCAATTATGGGCATCTCGTAGTCGATGAATGCCACCATTTGTCGGCGGTGAGCTTTGAACTCGTCGCGCGCCGCAGCAAGGCGCGTTACATCCTGGGCCTGTCAGCAACGGTGACCCGAAAAGACGGGCATCACCCGATCATCGTTATGCAATGTGGCCCCATCCGGCATCGTGTAGATGCGCGATCCGAGGCCGCCAAGCGCCCATTCGATCACGTGGTGCGGATCAGGGATACTTGCTTCCAACTTCAAGCCGCATTGGACACCTCTTCTCTTTCCATCCAGGATGTTTTCAAGGAAATGGTCGATGATGAAGTGCGCAATGATCTGATTTTCGATGATGTCTTGCGTGCGCTGGAAGCGGGCCGCTCACCTGTCGTTATAACCGAACGTACCGCCCACTTGGCGTCTCGAGCGTTTCGCGAGGCATGTGATCGTATTGCGCGGTGGGCAAAGCGAGAAGCAGCGCCGCGACATCGCCGCGCGGCTCGCAGCAATTCCCCAGGCCGAGGAACGTGTCATAGTCGCGACCGGACGCTACCTCGGCGAGGGGTTCGATGATTCTCGCCTCGATACCCTTTTTCTTACCATGCCGATTGCATGGAAAGGCACACTTGCCCAGTATGCCGGCCGATTGCACCGTCTAAACGACGCCAAGCGCGAGGTGATCATATATGATTATGTCGACATGAGAGTGCCGGTTCTGGCCCGCATGGCTGCGAAACGCCGCATTGGCTATCAGTCAATTGGTTACAAGATATTGGGTGCGAGCGATTTGTTTTCCGGTCAGGTGGTCACGTCGAAGGTACCTGCGGAAGCTACGCGATAGTTACTAATCAGTTCATAAGTATCTTCACATTTGCTATGTGATTTGCTATTCTTATGGGATGGCGAAACTCGATGCACGC
>JBBRSX010000116.1:0-21093 GCA_038244925.1 Hyphomicrobiales bacterium
ACCTCGTTGGAGTCGATGCCGCGCAGCATGTGATAGAGCACGTAGCACGCGACCGCGATGACCGCGATGCTGATCACAACCCCGAGCTTATGCAGGACCTGCTTCTGGCGCAGAAACGAGATCGCCCTGCGTATTGCTTCCAGCATCTAGACCTCGAATTGCGATCCGGCGAATTGCTCTCCGGCGGTGGCGGCAACGGTGTGAACCCCGCCGACGCTACGCTTCTCCCGAGCCTCTCTGGTAGCGCGTTTTGGGCCGGAGTGGAATTCGCCAAACGACAATAAAACGCGCTTCTTCAACATATTAGGCGGAGTTGATGACAGCGGAAGCACAGATTTGCTGCAATCTCGCCGCCGAAACGGGCTTTCGGGACAGGGACGGGACCGGCCGGGGGAGCGGGCCGGCGGCGATAGTGACGCTTTGGCAGGCCCCGACATGCGTCAGGCCGCCCGCGCGCTGCGCGAAACCACCCAGTCGCGCAGCCATGACCCCACCGCGCAACCGCACAGATACAACGCGAACATGATCAAGCCGAGGTCGAGCCAATAGCCGAAACGGCCGGGAACGACGCGGGCGACCGCTGCCGCGACCAGCGCCAGCGCCAGCGCCGCCAGCGCCCACCGCCAGTTCCGGGGAACACCGTCGCCGTGCTGAACCACGGAAATCCAGCCCATGGCGAAACCGAGCAGCAGCGAAGCCAGCAGCCAGCCCCAGTAGAATGTCGCGAGATACACCATGCTTACCTCACCACGAAATCGATGCGGCGGTTCTGCGCCTTGCCATCCTCGGTATCGTTGCCCGCGATCGGCTGCGTCGAGCCATAGCCGACCGGCGTGAACCGGCTCGCCGGCAGCCCCGCCTTGACCAGATAGTCGGTGACCGCCTGCGCCCGCTTCTCGGACAGCGTCTGGTTGGCCGCCTCCTCGCCGTCGGTATCGGTATGTCCGGCAATCTCGATATTGGCGCTCGGACAACGCAATGCGTTTTCGATCAGGCGATCCAGCAGGCCGGTGGAATCAGCCACGATATCGGCCTTGCCGGATTCAAACCGGATTCTGGCTTTGCCGAGCAACTCGGCGAATAATTGCTGACAGACGGTGGCATCGACCGGTGCCGCGGCCGGCTTGACCGAGATTTCCGGCTTGAACTGCCAGCCCTGCGGAAAGTCCTTGCCCAAACCTGAACGGATCTGGTTGGCGGCGGCATCGTAGAGCGCATCGCCTTGCAGCTTGACCTCGCGGTCGCTGACCACGAGCGTTCCGGTCGACAGCCGCGACAGCGCGCCGAGCGCCGGCACCACCGCATTGGCAAATCCCGCGGGCGCGCCGACGCTGGCCTTGAGATTGTCGACGACCTTTTCGCTGAAGAACTTGCGGCCGGCCGCCGCGACCAGCGCAGCATGAACGTTGTTGTCGGGCACATAGCCGGTCAGCGTCAGCGTCACCGCGACCGGGTCCTTGTAGGCCTGGAAGACATAGGGCGGCGCCTTGACGTCGTTGGCCGCCACTGAATAGCCGTCGGGCAGATTCTTCAGCGCAGCTGATATCGCCTCCCTGCCGCCGAGGTCGCGCGCCATGCCAGACAGGCTGACCTTGCCGTCCGACAGCGTGATCTTGCCGTCCTTGAGTTTGCCGATCTGGTCGAGCAGCAGCAGCGCGGCGTTGTCGAAGCGCGGCGGCGCGCCACGCGACAAATTCATCCGGTCGACAACCTCGACGCCGCCGAGATTGGCGCGCGCCGCTTCCATCAATTTGCCCTTGCTTGCCGGCAGCGGCGAACTGCCTGACAGCGTCACCCGGACCACGTCGCGCTCCGCCGACCAGACGAACGGCTTGGCTTCGGGGACCAGACGCGTCTCGTCGTTGACGAGTCGCACGCCGGGCACGGCATCCACCGAAGCCACCGCGCTCTGACGGCCGTCTTCCGAGAACGCGTCGGCGGCAAATGTCACGTCGCGGCCGGCGACCGCGATGCGCGTTTTATCGAGCACGGTATCCTTCAGCGCGGCGGTCGAGCGCTGCGCCAGGTCGGCTTCGAGCGGTTCGGTGCTGGTCCAGGCCGCGATAGCCCAAAAGACGACCAGCGGAATCACGCCCGGCCACCATTTGCTGCTCCACCTGAAAAGTCCGTGCATTCTAGGTCCTGCGGGGCCTTTTGCCCCGTTGCCGAAGTTCTTACGCTGCCGCGGCACCCTGATACGAACTTCGGACCAAAAGGGCACTGGGAACAGAGAGAAAACAAACCCTTGCGGGGCTGTCAAACCCGAAATAGCAGGAAATCCTGATTTGCCCGGCTAACAGTTTCTTCAGGGGTCCGTCGTTAATTTCAGGTTGAACTCCAACCGGCCAGCTACGTGCAATGAAACAGTTCCGCAACGCCGTTATCCGCGCCGGGCTGGAAGCGCTCGCTTTGTCGGGAGTACACCACCTGCTGCGGCCAATGTTCGCAGGCGTCGGCGCTATTTTCATGCTGCATCACGTGCGCCCGGGCCGCGATGCCGAATTCCAGCCCAACCGCCATCTCGAGGTTGAACCGGAATTCCTGCGGGCGACGCTGCAGCATCTTCGCGACCTCGACGTCGACTTCGTCACCATGGACGAAGTGCATGCGCGGCTGACACAGCGTAATTTCGCGCGCCGTTTTGCCTGCTTCACCTTCGACGACGGCTATCGCGACAACCGCGATTTCGCACTGCCGGTGATGCGTGAATTTGACGCGCCCATGAACGTCTATGTCGCCAGCGATTTCGCCGAAGGCACCGGACGGCTGTGGTGGGTCACGCTCGAGCGGGTGATCGGCAAGGCAGCGTCAATCGCGTCCTCGATCGAAATCCCGATCGGCGGCCACCCGACACGGCTCGACACCTCGACACCGGCGGCACGGCAAGTTGCCTTCGACCGGCTGCACGGCTGGCTGCGCACCCTGCCCGGCGAACACGACGAGCAGCGCGAAATCTCGGCGCTGTGCGCCCGCCATGGCGTGGACGAAACCGCCATCGCCCGCGAACTCTGCATGTCCTGGGACGAGTTGAAACCGTTCGCGGACGAACCGCTGGTCACCATTGGCGCCCACACCGTCAGCCATTGCAACCTGGCGCGGCAGAGTGAAGCCACCGCTGCGTTCGAGATCTCAACCAGCCGCACGCGGATCGAGAACGCGCTGCAGCGGCCGGTGCTGCATTTTTGTTATCCCTATGGCGACCGGGCCGCCGCGGGCAAGCGCGAATTCGCCGAGACCAAGTCCGCCGGGTTCAAGACCGCGGTCACGACGCGGCCGGGTATGATTTTTCCGGAAAGCGCCGACCATTTGACGGCGTTGCAGCGGGTCTCGCTCAACGGCAACTACCAGGACGCCCGCATCCTCCCGGTGCTCACCTCCGGCGCCGCCACCGCGATGTGGAACGGCTTTCGCCGCATCGACGCGGCGTAGGGCTTTCTTTTCCGAAACGCATCGACTTCCCTTCTCCCCTTGTGGGAGAAGGTGGCGCGGACGAAGTCCGTGCCGGATGAGGGGTCTCCATCCGCGGAAAGAACCCCTCACCCGTCTCAATCGCGCTTCGCGCGATCGATCCACCCTCTCCCACAAGGGGAGAGGGGAAGAACCGCCCGCCTCTAATAATCTCCCTTCCTTGACTCGCTCCGCTCCCGCGCTCAAAACCTCCGCCAAATCAAATGGAGGAATGCATGTTCAAGGATCTGTTTTCGCTGAAGGGCCGCGTCGCATTGGTGACCGGCGGCTCGCGCGGCATCGGCAAGATGATCGCGGCGGGATTTCTCGCTCAGGGTGCTGCGAAGGTCTACATCACCGCGCGCAAGGCCGGGCCCTGCGAGGCGACGGCGAAGGAACTGTCGGCCGCCTATGACGGTGAATGCATCGCGCTGCCGATCGACATTTCGACGGTCGCGGGCTGCGACAAGCTCGCCGCCGAACTGATCAAGCTGGAGCCGAAGCTCGACATCCTCGTCAACAATGCAGGCGCTGCCTGGGGCGCGGATTTCGACGAATTTCCCGAAAGCGGCTGGGACAAGGTCATGGACCTCAACGTCAAGTCGGTGTTCTTCCTGACCAAGGCGCTGGCGAAACCGCTGCGCGCGGCGGCGAGCCACGAGCGGCCCGCAAAGGTCATCAACATCGCCTCCGTCGACGGAATCTTCGTCAATCCGGGCGAGACCTATTCCTACGCCGCCAGCAAGGCCGCGGTGATCCACCTGACGCGGCGGATGGCGACCAAACTGGTCAAGGACCATATCAACGTCACGGCGATTGCGCCCGGCGCGTTCAAGTCGGACATGAACCGCGCCGCGCGCGACCACTCGGATGAAGTGGCCAAACGGATTCCGGCGCAGCGCATCGGCACCGACGAGGACATGGCGGGGGTTGCGATCTATCTCGCCTCGCGCGCCGGAGATTATGTGGTGGGAAATACCATCGCAGTCGACGGCGGCGTGGTCTACGCGAATGCGGGGCTGGAAATCGCCGGGTAGGAAGGCGCGAATGGCGAGTAGCGAATGGTTTTCCCCCTATTCGCTACTCGCCACTCCCTATTCGCTTTTCAGCCTCACGTTTCGATCTTCACATACTCGAAATCGCCGGGCTTGTTGTCGATGCCGACCTTGGGCGGCGATATCCACGCGGCATACTGGCCGGTCTCGGTCACCGGCTTCATCAGCGAGGCGACGAAGTCGCCGTCATCTGTTGACGGCAGCCAGTCGCCCTTACGATTATTCCAGGTGGCGTCGTCGATCAGCACGCCCTCCGGCGTGGCGTGAATGCCCTTGAACTCGCCGATCTGGCGGTGGAAGGCGACGTTCGGCAAGGTCAGCTTGTAATCGAAGCCGGCCTGCGAAATGACCTTGTTCCAGCGCAGCAGGCCCTTGACGCAATCCTGCGTGTAGTCGTCGCGCAGGCGCATGTTGAGCGCGGTCAGCGCCGGCTCGTCGACGCGCTTGATCACGCCGTCGATCAGCTTGAGCACCGGATAGGTCGCGCTCTTCAGTTGATGGTCGTCGTCGATCTGGGTTTCCCGGTAGCGACCCTTGATGCCGGCATTGAAGGCGTTGGCCGCGTTGGTCGAAACTTCCGAGCCGAACAGATCCAGCGACAGCGAATAATGCAGGTGCAGCTTCTTCTGGATCGTCGGCAGATCGATGACGCCGAGCGCGCGGACTTTCGCGACATCGTTGGGATCGCTAATCCCCGCCGCCTTCATCGCTTCGCAGGTGCGCTGCACGACGCGGCTGATGCCGGTCTCGCCGACGAACATGTGATGGGCCTCTTCGGTCAGCATGAAGCGGCAGGTGCGCGACAGCGGATCGAAGCCGGACTGCGCCAGCGAATGCAACTGCATCTTGCCGTCACGGTCGGTGAAGTAGGTGAACATGAAGAACGACAGCCAGTCCGGCGTCGCCTCGTTGAAGGCGCCCAGCATGCGCGGTGAGTCCGCATCGCCCGAACGACGACGCAACAAATCATCGGCTTCCTCGCGGCCGTCGCGGCCGAAATATTTCTGCAGCAGATAGACCATCGCCCAGAGATGGCGGCCTTCCTCGACATTGACCTGAAACAAATTGCGCAGGTCGTAGAGCGAGGGCGCGGTCTTGCCGAGAAAGCGCTGCTGTTCGACCGACGCGGGCTCGGTGTCGCCCTGGATCACGATCAGGCGGCGCAAGGTGGCGCGGTGTTCACCGGGCACTTCCTGCCAGGCCGGCTTGCCAAAATTCTCGCCGAACGGAATGACGCGGTTCTCTTCCTGCGGCGCCAGCAAAATGCCCCAGCGATATTCCGGCATCTTGACGTAATCGAACTTGGCCCAGCCACGCGGATCGACCGAATAGGCGGTGCGCAGATAGACCAGCGACTGCTGAAAGCCTTCCGGCCCCATGTCGCTCCACCAGTCCATGTAACCGGGATGCCAGCCCTCCAGCGCTTTGAGCACCTGGCGGTCTTCGCTGAGATTCACGTTGTTGGGAATCTTGGTTGAGTAGTCGACGTTCATGAAGTTCATGGCGTGCACTCCTTGGTCTCGTTTCGGCGCGTATCGCGTCTTGCTCAACCGTCGTCCTGAGGAGCGGCGTCTTCGCCGCGTCTCGAAGGATGCTGGCTTGGTACCAATCATCCTTCGAGGCTCGCTCACGCTCGCACCTCAGGATGACGACGACTTCTTTCTCACACTCTCGTCATATCGAACTGCGCCTTTTGCCCGGTGCCGTAGCGGCGCAGCGCGCCGTTTTCACCGACCGCGTTGGGGCGCTGAAAGATCCAGTTCTGCCACGCCGTCAGGCGCGAGAAGATTTTGGATTCCATGGTCTCCGGCCCGACGAAGCGCAAATTTGCTTCCATGCCGGTGAGGCCGTCGGGCGAGAACGATGTGCGCTCTTCGAGAAACTGCCGCACCTCGTCGTCCCAGTCGATGTCGTCGAGCGCAAAGGTGACGAGGCCGAGTTCTTCGGCCGCCTCGGCATCGAGTGACGTGCCGATGGTGGCTTCGGCGCGGTCCAGATCAGACGGGTCGGCCTGGAAGCGCGACTGCAGCCGGGTCAGGCCGTGGCTCATCGGACAGGGGCCGAAATTCATCGCGGTGAGTTCGATCGCCGGCGGCTCGCGGTTGTCGCCCTGCTTCTGGCCGATCAGCATGTAGGAGCGGTCGGCGGCGAACACGAGTTCGGCCAGCGTGCCGACGAAGCAGGAGCCGGGCTCGACCAGCGTCACCAGCGTGCGCGAGGTGACGTCGATGCGCTTCAGCACCCGCTTCCAGTATTGCCTGATCTCGTTGACCAGCCAGTGCGCTTTATTCGCTTCGAGGAAGCCGTCGCAGGCTGCGACATGAGCGCGCTCGCCATGCGACTTGAACAGCAGCATCGCGATCTCGAGTTCGTTGATGCGCAGATGAAGTATCGCGTCATCAAGCTCGCGCGCGACCTGCAGCGGCCAGAACGACGCGCCTTGCGCGATCAGTCCGTCGATGTCGGCGGGTGGTGCCGCCTCCGGCGCCTTGATCGAAATGGTCGCGATCCGCGCCGCGCGATCGATGTCGACGGCAACGAAACCATAACGGATGCTGTTGTCGTCGATGGTGCGGTCGAGCGGCGTCAGCGTGATGCCCTTGCCGCTGCCGTTGCGCCTGGAGAGATCAGCAAATTCCCTGGCACGTTCGGCAACTTTGGCTTCGAGCTTGCTGTTCGGCACGATCTCGTCGACGAGGCGCCACTGCACGGCGCGCTTGCCCTTGATGCCTTCCTCGATGGTGCAGAAAAAATCCGCATGGTCGCGGCGCACCTTGCGCTTGTCGACGACACGCGTCAGGCCGCCGGTGCCCGGCAGCACCGCGAGCAGCGGCACTTCCGGCAGCGATACCGCGGCGGCGCCGTCATCGGCGAGGATGATGTGATCGGTCGCGAGCGCCAACTCGTAGCCGCCGCCTGCCGCGGTGCCGTTGACGACGGTGATGAAGCGCTGGCCGGAATTCTCGGAGGAATCTTCGAGACCGTTGCGGGTCTCGTTGGTGAATTTGCAGAAGTTGACTTTATGGGCGTGGGTCGATCCCGCCAGCATGCGGATATTGGCGCCGGCGCAGAACACGCGATTCTTGCCGGAGCGGACCACGACGACTTTTACTTCGGGATGTTCGAAGCGCAGCCGCTGCACAGCATCCGCGAGTTCGATGTCGACGCCGAGATCGTAGGAATTCAGCTTGAGCTGATAGCCCTCGAACAGGCCTGCATTCTCATCGACGTCCATGGTCAGCGTCGCGACATCGCCCTCGACACCGAGCTTCCAGTGCCGGTAGCGCGACGGATCGGTTTGGAAATCGATGAACTTCGCGCCTCCCGCGAGGACGCGATCTTCCCCGGCCATGAGCGACCCTCTGTCGTTTTCTCTGACGTTGTTCAATTATTATCTAACATGCACAATAATGCATGTTTTGCGTCAGGTCCAGCTTAAAACGAAGGAACATGCATTTTGTTTCATGTTCGACCGACCGCCCCGCGGGCACTCAGGAGGAATGGGGCGCGTCAAGCGGCCCGCCCCTGCGAGCCGTGGACATGCAACACCGCGTTGGCGAATTCCGAGATCGCATCCAGCGTTGCTCCCGGCGCTTCCCGATGCGGCTGATGTCCCGCCCCCGGGATCACGGTCACATCGACCGGACAATAGCATTCTTCCTGCGCGATCTCGATCTGGCGCATGGTGCCATACACGTCATCCACACCCTGCAGGATCGCTATCGGCACGCGGATATAGCCAAGAAATTCGGAAATATCCCAGTTGCGGAACTTGGGATCGAGCCAGGCACCATTCCAGCCGTAGAAGGCGTTGTCGACATCGGTGTGCCAGCGCGCCAGCTTCTCTTTCAGGCCAGCGGTCTCGTAGGCGATCTTGATCTCGGCGATCGAGGCCACCGAAATATCCTCGACAATGAAATGCGGCGCGATCAGTGCGATGCCTTCGACGCGATGGTCCTGATGCGAACCCGCATAGATCGCCGCGATCGAGGCGCCGTCGGAATGCCCGATCAGAAGTCCGCGGCGAAAACCGATTTGGCCGAGCAGTTTCGGCAGCACGTCGCGCGCCTCGATCTGCATGTAATCGATCGGCCGCGGCAGCTTTGCCGGCGTCGAGGCGCCGTAACCGGCGCGCGAATAGGCGAACACACCGGCGCCGGTCGCGGCCTGAAGCTTGTCCGGAAAGTCGCCCCACAGCCCGGCGGAGCCGAGGCCTTCATGCAGCATGACGATGGTGGGGGCGTCGGACGGCGACGGACCGGTCATGCGGTATTCGAGTTCGGACGCGCCGATGGTGAGGAAGCCGGTGGGGAGGAGATTTGTCATCAAACTGGCTTTCCGAAAATGTCCGTCGTCCCCGCGAACGCGGGGACCCATACCGCGTGATCTATCGATGACACGTGGTGGTTGAGACTATTCGCACAACAGCAGCCGCGGCGTATGGGTCCCCGCGTTCGCAGGGACGACGAAGTGCTGTTTCTAACTACGCCCCATCCCGCAACTTGAACCGCTGAATCTTCCCCGTCGCCGTCTTCGGCAGGCTTTCCACCACGTCGATCCAGCGCGGATATTTCCACGGGCCGATCTTCTGCTTGACGTGCTCCTTCAGCGCCTCATGCAGACCGTCGGTTTTCGTGTCGGCGCGCAGCACCACGAACGCTTTCGGCTTCAACAGCCCTTCCGGATCGGCCTCAGGCACCACGGCAGCTTCCAGCACCGCGGGATGGGTGATCAGCGCGCTCTCGACCTCGAACGGCGAGACCCAGATGCCGGAGACCTTGAACATGTCGTCGCTGCGGCCGCAGAAGGTGTAACGGCCGTCGGCATCGCGAATGTATTTGTCGCCGGTGCGGGTCCAGTGGCCCTCAAAGGTCTGCCGGCTCTTGCTGCGCTGGTTCCAGTAGCCCTCGCCGGCCGACGGCGCATCGACCAGCAATTCGCCGACCTCGCCGTCGGGCACGTCGGCGCCCGCTTCGTTGACCAGCCGCACCTTGTAACCCGGAACCGGGCGGCCGGCGGAGCCGTATTTGATGTCGCCGGGCGCATTCGACAGGAAGATGTGCAGCAGCTCGGTCGAGCCGACGCCGTCGAGAATGTCGACGGCGAAACGCGACTTCCAGGCATTGCCGACCGATTCCGGCAGCGCCTCGCCCGCCGAGGTGCAGATGCGCAGGCGGTTGCCGCCGCCGGTGCCTTTCAGCGTCTCGTCGTTGAGCATCGCGGCAAACAGCGTCGGCACGCCGAAGAAGATGCTCGGGTGATATTTGTTCATCAGCGCAAACATGGTCGCCGGCGTCGGACGCTCGGCATTCAGCACCGTGGTGGCGCCGACCGACATCGGGAACGTCAGCGCGTTGCCGAGTCCGTAGGCAAAGAACAGCTTTGCAGCCGACAGCCCCACATCGTCCTCGCGAATGCCGAGCACCTGGCTGGCATAGGTCTCCGCGGTCGCGGCGAGGTTTGAATGCAGATGCCGCACGCCCTTGGGCATGCCGGTCGAGCCCGACGAGTACAGCCAGAACGCCGGCTCGTCGGGGTGCGTCGCCACGGTGGTGAAGGCGTCGCTCTCGTTCGCAAGTTCGTCCGACAGCTTCTTGTGGCCGTGCGCGTCCTTGCCGGACACGACGACATGTTCGAGGTCCGGCATCCGCCCGACCATGTCCTTGACCACGGGCAACAACGCCTCGGAGATAAACAGGACGCGCGCGCGGCAATCCGCCAGCACATAGGCATACTGATCGGAGGTCAAAAGCGTATTGAGCGGCACCGGCACGATGCCGGCGCGGATCGCGCCGAGAAACACGGCCGGAAAATCCACCGTGTCGAGCATGATCATCGCCACGCGCTCTTCGCGGCGAACGCCGAGCCGGCGCAGCATGTTGGCGACGCGGCAGCTCTGCTTCTGCAAATTGCCGTAGGTCAGTTCGGAGACGGTATCGGTGAAAGCGAGCTTGCCGCCGCGGCCTTCCTCGACATTGCGGTCGAGCAGCCACGTCACCGCATTGTAAGAACCGGACGTGCCACTCACGACGCTTCTCCCCAGATTTTTAAGAATTATAATTCATATAAAGCCACTAGGTGCGCTTGCTGTCAATCTTCATCGGCACTATCCTGCCGAGGTCCGTCTCTCAAGCGAACCGGACCTCGTTTTTATTTTGACGCGTTTTCTTCACGCGAACCGGTGCCCACTTCGCTCGAAAACGCTTCGGAAACGATTTGCAGGCGGAAATGACCGACAGCAGCGACCCCGAAACCGGCTTCCTCGAAGCGCTCGGCCAGCGTGTCCGCACCATGCGCGCGCTGCGCGGCATGTCACGAAAAGTGCTGGCCAAAGTTTCCGGGATTTCCGAGCGCTACATCGCACAGCTCGAAAGCGGCAAGGGCAACGTCTCGATCGTGCTGCTGCGCCGGGTCTCGAACGCGATGGGCGCGCATCTCGAAGATCTGATTCCTTCCACTGAGCCCGCGCCCGACTGGGCCGTGATCCGCGATCTCCTCCGCAAAGCCTCGCCCGCACAGATCGCACAGGCCAAGGACGCGCTCGCCGGCGGCGGCCATGCGGCGCAGCGGCGTTCGTCGTTCTCCGGTATCGCCTTGATCGGCCTGCGCGGCGCCGGCAAATCCACGCTCGGCAAGATGCTGGCGAAGAAAATCGGCTGGAGCTTTGTCGAACTCAACAAGGAGATCGAGGCGCAGAACGGCCTCTCCGTCGCCGAGATCATCGCGCTCTACGGCCAGGAAGGTTTTCGCCGCATGGAGCAGGCAGCGTTAACGCAATTGCTGGCGCGGAAAGAGCTGATGGTGCTGGCAACCGGCGGCGGTATCGTCTCCGAGCCTTTGACGTTCGACCTGATCCTGTCGTCGTTCTACACGATCTGGGTAAAGGCTGACCCGGAAGAGCACATGGCGCGCGTGCGCGGCCAGGGCGATCTGCGCCCGATGGCCGACGACCGCTCGGCGATGGCGGAGCTGCGCAACATTTTGGTGAGCCGCGAGCCGCTTTACGCGCGCGCGTCCGCGGTGGTCGATACCGCCGGGCTTTCGGTCGATGCGGCGGCAGCACGCCTCAACGATGCCGTGGCGCCGGTGCTGCGCAGCGACGCGCAGGTGTTCGGCCTGCGCAGCGTGGCGTCATGAGCGCGCTCGGGGACCGTCGCCGCCATTAACCACCGCAGGTATTTCATGCGGGTGGTGATGGAAACACACACCCAAATTGCGTTACCAGTTCCGCCTCGATCAGCCTCGCTCCGAACGCTGAGATCTTGTTCTTAACGCGTTTTCCTGACGTGAACCGGCATCACTTCACTCGAAAACGCTGTGACGCGCGGCGAAATCCTGCACATGAGCCCCGTTGAAAACGAAGACGTTCTGCTGCTGACGGCGACCAAACCGCCGAAGGTCCGGCCGCGCCGTCTTGGCGCGATGTTTGTGGCGGTGTTCACGGCGCAGTATTTGATTATCGCGATCTGTGTCGGTCTCTCGGTCGCGGGCACCCTGCACTATCAGGTGACGCCGCAGATCGTCGCCAGGTTCGAAGCGATCGCCACCGCCCTCAAGCGCTAGCCGCTGCCGCCATCAGATATCGGCGATCCGGCAAACTTCCTCGTGAAAAATCAGATAGCGCCGCGGCGCAATCAAATGCGGCGTGTTTTCGCGCCACCATGCGGCGGCTTCGGGGCTCCTCTCGCCGAGAATACCGACCGCGGGAAGCGCCTCCACCGCATAGCCTCCGACCATCTCCGCGCGGCCTCTGGCGACAGCGAGCCATTGCCCCAGCCATGAGCGCGGCATCGAGAGCACGCCGAGGCCGAGAAACCTGCTGCGACCGGAATAGCGGGCCACCGGCAGGTCGAGGCCGACCCACTTCTGGCGCACCCACAACGGCGCCTCCCCGGGCGGGGCAGCGATGATGCGGATGGTCCAGTCGATATTGTTCACAACAACCCCCACGGCAGGTGCATCCACTTCGTGCACATGACGGCGAAACGCGTTCACGCTGATTCCGAAAAATTTCGGCACAGGAAAACCAGGAAGAGCGGCGAGCGCGCGAGACCCGGACGACAAGTCGGCGATGCCCAAACGACACGCCGGTTGGCACGGCGTTCTCTTGGCTATCACCTGCGACGCCATGATTTGATCGCGAACAATGGACGACACGGCGATGATAGGAACAGATCTGAACGCTTCTGTAATCCACCGAATGACGGAGCTCGCCCCGCTTGCGGCGCATCCAGCGTCAAACCAGCATCGATCTCACCGACGCCGCGGCGTCGCGCAGTTGCGGCAGGAAATTTTCGATCATTTGCTGCGCGGAAACCCGGTCGACATGCGCGCCCATGTTGATGGCCGCCACGATGGTGCCGTCATAGCGGCGGACCGGCACCGAGATCGAGCGGAAGCCCGGCTCGGCTTCGCGATCGACCAGCGAGTAACCCTGCGCGCGAACATCGATGATCGTGCGCAGCAGAGCCTCCCTGTCGGTCACGGTGAACGGGGTCAGCGGCGCAAGTTCCGTCGCCGCCAGGGAGGTTGCGAGTTCATCGTCGGACAGTCGCGACAGCAGCACGCGGCCAACCGATGTGCAGAACGCCGGCAGCCGGTAGCCGATATCGATGCCGGAGGAGAACACCCGCGTCGGGCTGGCGCGGGCGATGAAGACGGCATCGTTGCCGTCGAGGATCGCCATCGAACTGATTTCCTGCGCATCGCTGGAAAGCCTGTCGAGCGCCGGCTGCAACACCGACACCACATGGTTGGAGGCGAGATAGGCCGACGCCAGCACCAGCACGCGCGGCGTCAGCCGAAACAGCTTGCCGTCGCTGGCGACGAAGCCGGCGCGCGCCAGCGTGAACAGAATGCGTCGCGCGCTGGCACGCGGGAGATCGGCGGCCTTGGCGAGGTCGCTCAGCGTCATCGGCTGCTGCCCGCCGCCGAACAGTTCGAGCACGCGCAGGCCGCGGTCAAGGCTCTCGATGAAATCGGTCGCGCCGCGGTCGGCCTCGCCCTCGCGCTTGGGTTTTGGCACGCTGTGCCTCCAAACTCCGCTTGCCTAAAACCGAGCCTACGTTAAAATCGCACAAAAGTTCAATAGGCGAACAAATCTAGCTCCGATCGAGAGATTCCCGCCATGATGAGCCAGGAAGCCAACGACCTGATCACCCGCACCGGGCCGAAAGACCCCTGCGGAAAACTGATGCGAATGTATTGGCAGCCGGCCGCATTGGTCGACGAGTTGCAGGGGCCGCGCGCGGTGCGGCCGGTCAAGCTGCTCGGCGAAAACCTGGTGCTGTTTCGCGACGAAGAAGGCCGCTACGGCCTGATCGATCGCCACTGCGCCCATCGCGGCGCCGATCTCGCCTTCGGCCGTCTCGAAAACGGCGGGCTGCGCTGCGCCTTCCATGGCTGGCTGTTCGACGTTTCCGGCCAGTGCGTCGAGACGCCGGCGGAGCCGAAGGACTCGAAACTGTGCCAGGGCATCAAGCAACGCTCTTATCCCGTAGTCGAGAAGCGCGGCATCCTCTGGGCTTACCTGGGCGAAGGTGAGCCGCCGGCTTTTCCCGAGATCGACTGCTTCGTCGCGCCCGACAGCCATACGTTTGCATTCAAGGGCCACATCAACTGCAACTGGCTACAGGCGCTCGAAGTCGGCATCGATCCGGCGCACGCCTCGTTCCTGCATCGCTTCTTCGAGGACGAGGACACTTCCACCGCCTACGGCAAGCAGTTCCGCGGCGCCTCCGCCGGCTCCGACATGCCGATGACCAGGATTTTGCGTGAATACGACAACCCGATCATCAATGTCGAGCATACCGAATACGGCATGCGGCTGATCGCGCTGCGCGAGATCGATGAGGAGCGTACTCATGTGCGCGTTACCAACCAGCTGTTTCCGCACGCCTTCGTGATTCCGATGAGCACGGAGATGACGATCACGCAGTGGCATGTGCCCGTGGATGACGAGAACTGCTACTGGTACGCGATCTTCACCAGCTATGCGGCGCCGGTCGACAAGAAGAAGATGCGCGACCAGCGCCTCGAACTGTACGAACTGCCGGACTATAAATCGCGCAAGAACAAGACCAACGATTACGGTTTCGACCCGCACGAACAGGCGACCGAGACCTATACCGGCATGGGCAACGACATCAACGTCCACGACCAGTGGGCGGTGGAATCGATGGGCGCGATCCAGGACCGCACCAACGAGCATCTCGGCACGTCCGACAAGGCGATCGTGCAATATCGCCGCCTGCTGCGGCAGGAGATCGAAAAGGTGGTGGGCGGCGAGAAACCGTTCATGTTCCTTGATGCGGCGCATGCGCGCAGCATTCAGGGGCCATCCACCATGGACGGCATCGGACCGACGCGCGGCTGGGAAATCTACTGGATGGAAGTCGACGTCAAACGCCGCCGCGGCGCGCCTTGGGCCGCCCCGGTGCCGAGCGAGATCGCCGGCAAGATCCGGCATTTGTCGGCGGCGGAATGATTATTGTGGCACCGTCATTCCGGGGCGATGCGATAGCATCGAACTACGATGTGCAATTGCACATCGGAGAATCTCGAGAGTCCGGGTTCGTGCTTCGCACGCCCCGGAATGACGGCCAGCAAGGAATGGCACGTTGAGTTTCGTTGAGCGTCACGCCCTTTGGTCCAAAGAACAGCAGGAGGCAGCAACCCGCCTGCGCCGGATCGTCGAGGAACAAAAACTCGAAGTCATCCGGATGTCGTTTCCCGACCAGCACGGCATTTTACGCGGCAAGACCCTGGTCGCCAGCGAAGCCATTGCCTCGCTGGAGAGCGGCTGCTCCATCACCACCACCATGCTGGCCAAGGACACCTCGCACCGTACGGTGTTTCCGGTGTTCACCTCCGGCGGCGGTTTCGGCATGAAGGAAATGGAGGGCGCCGCCGACGTCCTGATGGTCGCGGATCCCACCACGTTTCGCGTGCTGCCATGGGCGCCGGAATCAGGCTGGCTGTTGTGCGATCTTCATTTTGCCGACGGCCGCCCGGTGCCGTTCGCGACACGGCAACTCTATCGCAACGTGCTGGATCAACTCGGATGCCGCGGCTACGACTTCGTCGCCGGGCTCGAGGTCGAATTCCACCTCTTCAAACTCGAAGATGCGCGGATGTCGCCGGAAGATGCCGGCCAGCCTGGCACTCCGCCGTCCGTGAGTCTGCTGTCGCACGGCTATCAGTATCTCACCGAGCAACGCTACGACCAGATGGAGCCGGCGCTGGAAATCATCCGGCGCGATGTGCTGGCGCTCGGTCTTCCCTTGCGGTCGGTCGAGGTCGAGTTCGGCCCGAGCCAGTGCGAATTCACGTTTGCGCCGACCAGGGGGCTGACACCCGCCGACAACATGGTGCTGTTTCGCTCCGCCGTGAAGCAGATCGCCCGCCGCCACGGTTTTCACGCCACCTTCATGTGCCGGCCGAAATTGCCCAATGTATTCGCCTCCGGCTGGCATCTGCATCAGTCGCTGGTGTCGCGCGCGAACGGCGAGAACGCGTTCATGCCCGGCGACAAGGGCGAAGCCTTGAGCCCATTCGGCCGTGCCTATCTCGCCGGATTGCTGGCACATGCGCGTGCGTCAACCGTGTTCACCACGCCGACCATCAACGGCTACAAGCGCTACCGCTCCTATTCGCTGGCGCCGGATCGCGCCATCTGGGGCCGCGACAACCGCGGCGTCATGATCCGCGTGCTCGGCGGCGCGGGCGATACCGCGACACGGCTGGAAAACCGCATCGGCGAGCCCGCCGCCAACCCCTATCTCTACATGGCCTCGCAAATTCTCTCCGGCCTCGACGGCGTCGATCGCAAGCTCGATCCCGGCCCGTCAGCCGACACGCCGTATGAGACCAAGGCCGCATTGCTGCCGAAGAGTTTGAGGGAAGCGGTGTTTGCCCTGCAGGATGATCGGTTCTTCCGGCAGGCGCTGGGCGCGGAGTTCGTCGACTATTACGTTCACATCAAGAACGCCGAGATCGAACGGTTTCAGGCCGAGGTTTCGGACTGGGAACATCGCGAATATTTCGAGATGTTTTGAGGGGCGCCTGTACGGGATCCCCCTCCCTTATTTCGAAAGGCGGCCACTGATCCTGGCCAGCCCCGCTGCCGCACAGGCTTCATCCTTCTCGCCGCCGGGGGCGCCCCCGACACCGATCGCCGCAACGATTTCGTCATGGACTTTCACCGCCACGCCACCGGCGAGCGGCAAGACGTTCGCCAGTGAAACCAGCGCTGGCGCGGACGGATTGTTCTTGAGGCGCTCGACGAACTGGCTCGTCGTCTCGAAGTGGAAGATCGGGCCGAGAGTGACCACCGTGTAAGCCTTTCTGAAGCTGGATTCCCTCGTGTGGATAGTCGAGTGGTCTCCCTTCGCCTCAAGCTTGATATTGCCGGCGGCATCGACCACCGCGACGCTTACCGGCCATCCCTGAGCCGCGCAGACGCGCACGCTTTCCGCGGCCGCCTCCATCGCCAGATCGAGGCTGAGGAAATTTCCGGTCTTCTGGACCTGCGCATTCGCTCCCGCCGGACAGGCAAGGAACGCGGTGACGGCAAGCACGGCGATAACTTTCCGCATGATGGTTTCCCTTTGGGTTAAATGACCGGAGCGCCGCGCTATTTCGCGCCGTCGCTGAGGTAGTCGAACTTGCCGCCCTGGTTGAGGAAGAAGATGCACTCGTTGGGCGAAATGCATTTGGTGACGTGGCGCTCGCCGCCCTTCTGGAACCAATAAGAGCCCACGGGCAGTGCGACGTCCGGTCCGCCCGGCTTCTGGTTGACGGCAACGCCTGAGATCACCACCCCCCAGTAGTCTTCGGTGTGCGTGTGGATCTTGCTTGAAAATCCGGCGGGCATTTTGATGAAGGTGCCGTGCGCGCCATGGGCAAGGTCGCCATAGGCCGCCGCGGCGAATAATTCCCCATGCACGCCGTCCGATACGCCGGTCGGCCCGAACTTGAGTTCGGTCACCGGCGTACTCACGGACAGGCTTCCGCCGGAGGCGGCCATCGCGCCGACCGTAAGGGTGACGAGGACGGCAGCGGCCGCTGTCAGATGTTTGATCGTCATATCGAGCTACTCCTTGGAGTTGATGAGTGTTAGATGCATTAACGCCGGGTCACGTGCAGGCCTTGTTGAATGCACAGGTGATATTGCTGCCGGCGGCGCAATCGATAACCCGCCAATCATTGGAACCAGTCTCTCGCCAGATGAGAATTCATGGATCGACTTGAAGCCATGTCGGCGTTCGTGGCCGTCGCCAAGGCGGCCAGCTTTTCCGCTGCTGCCCGCGAACAGGGAACGCCGCTCGCCACCATCAGCCGCCGCGTCGCCGACCTCGAAGCTGAACTCGGGGTTCGCCTGCTGCGCCGTTCGACGCGCAAGCTGGCGCTGACCGATCAGGGACAGATATTTTACGAGGCCTGCGCGCGCATTCTCAGTGAGGTCAGGGACGCGGAACGGTCTGTGACCGGGGAATATCGGACGCCGAAAGGTGATCTCACCGTGACCGCCCCCGCAGGCTTCGGGCGCCAGCATCTCCAACCGGTCGTGCTCGAATTCCTTGCCGCGTATCCGCAGATCAATCTGCGGCTGATGCTGGTCGATCGCGTCGTCAATCTCGCCGAGGAGCATGTCGACGCGGCGCTGCGGATCGCGGAACTGGCGGATAGCAGCCTGATTGCCCGCACGCTGGGCCATATCCGGATCGTTCTCTGCGCGAGTCCGGATTATCTGTCGCGCCGCGGCGCTCCCAAACATCCGCGCGACCTTGCAAGACACGATTGCATCGCATGGTCGGCACTGGGCCCGGCCAGCACATGGTGGTTTCGGGAGATGGGCACGGACCAGACGTTTCCGATCCATATCCGGATGTCGACGACGATCGCGGAGTCGGCCCTCGCCGCCGCGGAGGCGGGCCTCGGTATCGTTCAGGTGACCAGTTATCAAGCGGAGCAGGCGGTCCGCGAAGGCAAGCTCGTGATACTGCTGAAGCAGTTCGAATGCCAGACCACGCCGGTCAATCTGGTCTACGCGTCCAGCCGGCTATTGCCGGTCAAATTGCGCGCCTTCATCGACTTCGCGGTACCGAGGCTCGAGCAACGTTTGCGCTCGATCGAGAAATCGATCGGCGCCGGAACGCAGCCAAGGGGAAAGGCGCCCGCGAAGCCGCGCGGGCGCAAGAAGGGAAGTCAAGATCGGATCGGCGGCCGTCCCGCCTAGAGCATGATCCGGAAAGGTGGGCACCGGTTTTCCCTCGGGACAAACGCGAAGCATTTGCCCGGAGATCATGCTCAAACAAGAAGATGACCGATGAGCATGATTCAACTCAGTTGAAGCATGCTCTAGATCCCCAGATACCGGTGCTGCAAATCCGGCTCCGCGATCAGCTGCTCTGACGTGCCACTCCACACCGTGCGGCCGCGCTCGATGATGTAATGACGGTCGGCGATGCGGGAGAGGTTGCCGACGTTCTTGTCGATGACGAGCACCGATTGCCCGCGCGCCTTCAGCATCGAGAGGCAGTTCCAGATTTCCTCGCGGATCAGCGGCGCCAGGCCTTCGGTGGCCTCGTCCAGAATCAACAGCTTCGGATTGGTCATCAGCGCGCGGCCGATCGCCAGCATCTGCTGCTCGCCGCCCGACAGCGTCACGCCCATGTTGCCGCCGCGTTCGGCCAAACGCGGGAACAGCACATGGATTTTTTCGATGGTCCAGGGATCGGAAACACCCAGCCGGTTGCCGGACGCCGCGACCAGGTTTTCGCGCACCGTCAGGTTCGGAAAGATCTGACGGCCTTCCGGCACCAGCCCGATGCCGAGTTTTGCAATTTTGTACGACGGCTGGCCGCGCACCTGCTGACCGCCGAAGCGGATGGCGCCCGCACGGGCCGGCGTCATACCCATGATGGAACGGATGGTCGTGGTCTTGCCCATGCCGTTGCGGCCCATCAGCGCGACCATCTCGCCCGAGTGAACCGACAGCGTGAGACCGAACAGAACCTGGCTCAGACCGTAGCAGGTCTCGATGCCGTCGACTTCCAGCAAGGGTGCGGTGTCAGCCATCATGGATTCAGCCATGGCTGGTCACCGCATGCTGGTCGCCGAGATAGGCGCGCTTGACTTCGTCGTTGTTGCGGATCGCATCCGGCAAACCCGAGGCGATGACGCGACCGTAAACCAGGACGGTGATGCGGTCGGCGAGCGCGAACACCGCCTCCATGTCGTGCTCGACCAGCACGATGGTGACCTCGCGCCGCAACTCCTTCAGCAACGCCACCATGCGCGCGGATTCGGTGACGCCGAGCCCGGCCATCGGCTCGTCCAGCAGCAGCAATTGCGGTTTGGTCGCGAGCGCCACCGCCAGTTCGAGCTCGCGCTGCTCGCCATGGCTCAGTTCGGACACCGGCACGTCGGCGCGCTTTTCGAGGCCGACGCGCTTCAGCGCCGCATGCGCCGCATTGCGCAGCGCCGGCTCCTTGCGCGCCGCGCCCCAGAACCGAAACGAATGCCCGTCATGCGCCTGCGCCGCCAGCGCGACGTTGTCGCACGCTGTAAGGTCAGGCAGCAGCGAGGTGATCTGGAACGAGCGCGCCAGCCCGAGCCGGCTGCGTTTGTAGGACGGCAGGTGAGTGACGTTGCGCCCGGCGAAATGAATGGTACCCGAGTTCGGCATCACCTGTCCGGTGAGCTGGCTGATCAGCGTGGTCTTGCCGGCGCCGTTGGGGCCGATGATGGCGTGCAATTCGCCGGGCAGCACATCAAGCGACAGGTTATCGGTGGCGAGGATGCCGCCAAAACGCCGGACCAGGTTTTCGACGCGGAGCAACGGATCAACCACGGCTCATCCTCCCGAGCACGCCCATGATGCCGCCGCGCGCGAACAACACGATCAAGAGCAACAGCGGACCAATGATCAGCCCCGAATATTCGGTGTATTGCGACAACACTTCTTCCAGCAGCAGATAGACAATGGCGCCGACGACCGGGCCGAACAGCGATCCCATGCCGCCCAGGATCACCATCACCATCAGGTCGCCGGAGCGGGTCCAGTACATCACGGCCGGGCTGACGAAGTCGGTGTTGTTGGCCAGCAGCGCGCCGGCGAGGCCGCAGATCATGACCGAGATGACGAAGCAAACCAGCCGGTAGCGGTTGGCGTGAAAGCCGATCGCCTGCATGCGCTGTTCATTGGAGCGCACGCCCTGCACCACCATGCCGAAGCGCGAATTGACGATGCGCCAGATCAGATAGATGCCGCCGAACAGGCAGAACAGGCAGAGGTAATAGAACTGCACGCGGTTTGAGAGGTTGATCAGATCGCCGAACGTGCTGCGCTTGTAGATGGTGAGGCCGTCATCGCCGCCGTAGCGTGAAAGGCCCGAGGTGATGTAATAGGCCATCTGCGCAAAGGCGAGCGTGATCATGATGAAGAAGACGCCGCGGGTGCGCAAAGAAAGTGCGCCGATCACCAGCCCATAGAGCGCGGATGCAGCGAGCGCGACCGGCCACTGGATGAAGCCGGAGCCGATGCCCTCAAAGGCCAAAATGCCGACCGCGTAGCCGCCGATACCGA